>NZ_JBIWOW010000013.1:0-251551 GCF_044767945.1 Kitasatospora sp. NPDC101183
GTGGTGGTGGCGGCGCGGGCGTTCGTTGATGCGGTAAGGGGACGGGCCGGGGGGGGGGGGGGGCCGGGGGGGGGGGCCCCCCGGGGGGCCCCCCCCCCACCGCCCCCGCTCGGCCCGCCCCCGCTCAGGCCCCCTCCGCCGCCTCCCGCTCGCGCCGCAGCCGGTGCTCCGTCCGGATGCCGGACCAGGCCGTGCAGGCCAGGCTCGCCGCGATGATCCCCTCCGCCCAGAAGAACGCCAGGTAGTCGATCAGCGAGCCGATCGGCGGCGAGCCGGGCGCCGCGTTGCGCATGCCGATCAGCGCGAAGAGGCTCGCGGCCATCCAGCCCAGCGAGGGCCACACCAGGCCCTCCCGCTTGCGCAGGAGCACCTCGGCGGCGCCGAGGACGGCCAGGGCGATGGCCCACATGGCCGCGATCATGAACCAGCCGAGGATGAAGGTGCTGCGCGAGCGGACGATCCCGGCGTCCAGGGTGACGCCGGCGGCGGTGGCCCTGGCCTGCGGGCGCAGCACGAAGAACGGGTCCGCATCGGTGAGGGCGAGGCCGACGGGCACGGCCCGGCCGCCGCTGGTGGCGCCGAAGGCGGCCCCGGCGCGGTAGCGGTCGAAGGGGTAGTCGGTCTTGGTGCCCTCGGTCATGGCGATCTGGACGGCCTGGGCGGTCGGTTCCTCACCCTCGGCGACCTTGACGGTGGCCTTGGGCTGGCCGGCCACGGTGATCTCGACGGGGCGGGCGAAGGCCGGGGAGCCGGGCGCGGCGGCGAAGCTGCCGTGCGGGACGGGGGTGACGTAGAGCGTCAGTTGCTGGCCCGTCGGGTCGACGTCCTGGGCGGTGACGTCCAGCTCGATCCGGTCGGGTGCCGAGGGGGTCGCCAACTCACGTGTCTGTTCACGGGTGTTGCGCTCGTTGAGGTAGAGCCCGATGCCCGATCCGCAGAGGACGGCGACCACCGCCAGGAGGGCGGCGAAGCGCCAGTGGCGGCGGCGTCGGGGCGCCGGGGGCGCCGGGGTAGCGGCGACGGAGGGGGCGTTTTCTTCGATGGTGACCTGCACGGTCGTCCTTTCACGGCGGACGGGCCGGGCGGGCGGGGTCTCCGCCGCCCGGCGCCGTCCGCCGGTGGTGCTCGTATCCCCGGGCCGGCAGGTCCCACCACCTGCCGGGGCCCGGGCCGTCTTACAGTGCGCGGCGCGCGGCGGCGATCCGGTCGGGATGCCAGCCGGGCCGGGGGACGGACTCCAGCAGCAGCCGGGTGTAGGCGTGCTCCGGGGAGTCCAGGACGTGGGCGGTGGGGCCGGATTCGACGATCCGTCCGTTGCGCATCACGACCACCTGGTCGGTGACGCAGCGGACCACGCCGAGGTCGTGGGTGATGAAGAGGTAGCCGATGCCGGTCTCCTCGCGGATGTCGGCGAGCAGGTTGAGCACCTGCGCCTGGACGG
Organism: Kitasatospora sp. NPDC101183; assembly: GCF_044767945.1. Taxonomy (NCBI): domain Bacteria; kingdom Bacillati; phylum Actinomycetota; class Actinomycetes; order Kitasatosporales; family Streptomycetaceae; genus Kitasatospora; species Kitasatospora sp. NPDC101183. The sequence continues at coordinate 1,442 of NZ_JBIWOW010000013.1, forward strand.
AGACGTCCAGGGCGGCGACCGCCTCGTCGAGGACGAGGACGGCCGGGCGCACGGCCAGCGCCCGGGCGATGGCGACGCGTTGGCGCTGACCGCCGGAGAGCTGCCGGGGCAGGGCCTCGGCGGCGCGGGTGCCCAGGCCCACCTGGTCGAGGAGTTCGCGCACCCGGGCGCCGTGGTCGGTGTCGGGGAAGTGCAGCCGCAGGGTCTCGCGGAGCACGGCCTCGACGCTGGTGCGCGGGTCCAGGGAGAGGTACGGGTCCTGGAAGACCATCTGGACCTCGCGGGCGCGGGCCAGCCGTTCGGCCCTCCCCCGCGCCCGGCCGGCGCGGCCGCGGCCGTGGACGAGGACCTCGCCCGCGTCGGCCCGCTCCAGGCCGACGACGATGCGGGCGGTGGTGGTCTTGCCGGAGCCGGACTCGCCGACGATGCCGAGCGAGCCGCCCGCGTCGAGGGCGAAGGAGACGTCGTCCACGGCGCGCACGCCGCCGAAGGCGCGGTGCAGGCCGGTGACCCGCAGGACGGGCTCAGCCATCGGTGCGGCTCCCTTCGAGCGGGTGGTGGCAGGCGGCGCCCCGCCGGATCTCGGGGGCCTCCTCGCGGCAGAGGTCGGTGGCGTAGGCGCAGCGTTCGGCGAAGGCGCAGCCCGTCAACTCCCGCCGCAGGTCGGGCGGTTGCCCGTCGATGGCGGAGAGCCGCCCGGGCGTGGCGTCCAGTGCGGGGGTGGCCGCGAGGAGGGCGGCGGTGTACGGGTGGCGGGGGTGCTCGAACAGGTCGGCGGCGGGGCCGTGTTCGGCGATGCGCCCGGCGTACATCACGTAGACCCGGTCGCTGATCGCGGCGGCGAGGCCGAGGTCGTGGGTGACGAACAGCAGGCCGGTGCCGAAGCGTTCGCGCAGCCGGCCGAGCAGGGCGACGACCTCGGCCTGGCTGGTGACGTCGAGCGCGGTGGTGGGCTCGTCGGCGAGCAGCAGGACCGGGTCCCCCATCAGGGCGGCGGCGATCATGACGCGCTGGAGCATGCCGCCGGAGAGCTGGCCGGGGTAGCGGCGCATCAGCTCGGGGCCGAGGCCGACGGCGTCGAGGAGTTCCGCGGCCCGCCGGTCGGCGTCCGCGGCGCTCGCGCCCCCGGCCAGGCGCACGCTCTCGGTGAGGAAGTCGCCGATGCGCCGCAGCGGGTTGATGGCCGCCCGGGGGTCCTGGAAGATCATCGCGGCCCGGCCGCTGCGCAGGGCGCGCAGCCGCCGGCCGTCCGTGGTCAGGACGTCCTCGCCGTCGACGAGGACGGTTCCCGAGGTCTCGGCGCCCGGTGGCAGCAGGCCGAGGGCGGTGCGGGAGGTGAGGGTCTTCCCGGAGCCGGACTCGCCGACCAGGGCGACGGTCTCGCCGGGGCCGACGGCGAGGTCGACCCCGTCGAGGACGGGCCGGGCGGTGCCGGGCAGGCGCAGCCGCAGGCCCTGGATGTCGAGGGCGTTCATGCGCTCCCTCCCGTACGGGGGCGGTTGTTCACGCGGTTGTTCACGCGGATGTTCACGCGGACCTCCGGGCGACGCGGTCGGCCCAGCGCTCGCCGACCACGTTGAAGGCGACGACGGTGAGCACGATCAGGGCGCAGGGCAGGATCGCGGAGAGCGGGTAGCCGTGCTGGATCGCGGTCTGGCCGTCGAAGACCATCCGCCCCCAGTCGGGGGTGAGGGCCGGCACGCCGAGTCCGAGGAAGGAGAGGCCGGCGAGGTCCATCAGGGCGTAGCCGAAGTTGACGGCGGACTGGGCGAGGACGATCGGCGCGATGTTGGGCAGGACGTGCCGCAGGCAGATCTGCGTGGCGGAGTGGCCCTGGACGAGGTACGCGGAGACGTACGGCCTGGTCCGCTCGGCCAGCACCAGCGAGCGGGTGAGGCGCGAGACGTACGGCAGGTAGGCGATCGCGAGGGCGACGACGGGGGCGAGCAGCCCCTCCCCGTACACCGAGACGATCAGGATGGCGAGCAGCATGCCGGGGAAGGCGAAGACCAGTTCGGTGCTGCGGGAGAGGACGGAGTCGAGCCAGCCGCCGCGCCAGCCGGCCGCGAGGCCGACGGCGATGCCGGCCGCGGTGGAGAAGGCGACGACGCCGAGCGGGCCGAGCAGCGAGGTGCGGGCGCCGGTGAGCAGCCGGGAGAGGGTGTCGCGCCCGGCGGCGTCGACGCCGAGCAGGTGGTCGGGCGAGGGCCCGGCGAGGGCGTTGCCGAGGTCGAGGCCGTTCGGGTCGTACGGCGCCAGCCAGGGCGCGAGCAGCGCGGCGAGCACGACGAGGGCGGCGAAGCCGAGGCAGAGCAGGTGCAGGGGCCCGCCGGCGGTGCGGAGCCGGGCGAGGCCGGGGCGGCGGGTGAGGCCCGGCCGCTGCGTGAGACCGGTACTCATGCGCCGGACCTCCTGGAGCCGAGGGCGACCCGGGGCTCGACGAGCGGGTGGAGCAGGTCGACGACCAGGTTCACCGTCATGAACAGGGCGACGATGATCAGGGAGATGGCCTGGACGGTCGGGAAGTCCTTGGTGGTGGTGGACAGTTCGAGGAGCTGGCCGAGGCCGCCGATACTGAAGGCGGACTCCACGAGGACGGTGCAGACCAGCAGGGTGGAGACGATGAGGCCGCCGGTGGTCAGGACGGTGCCGAGCGCGTTGCGGAACACGTGGCGGCTGATCACCTCGCGCTCGGGGACGCCCCGGCTGCGGGCGACGGTGACGTGCTCGCCCTCCAGCGCCTCCAGCATCGCGGAGCGGGTGACGCGGGCGAGCATGCCGATCAGGTACAGCGCGAGGGCGAGCGCCGGCAGGGTCAGGTGCCAGAGCATGTCGCCGAGGCCCTCGCCCGCGCCGCTGGTGGGGAACCAGCCGAGCTTCACCGCGAAGAGGCCCTGGAGCAGGACGGCCGCGACGAAGGAGGGCGTGCCGAGGGCGAAGGTGGTGGTGACGAGGATGGTGGAGTCGGTCGCTCCGCCGCGCACCGCGCCGAGCCGGCCGAGCAGCAGGCCGACGGCGGCCACGACCACCAGGGCCATGGCGACCAGCAGCAGCGTGGCGGGGAGCCGGTCGGCGAGGAGCTTGGAGACGTCGGTGCGGTAGGTGAGGGAGCGTCCGAAGTCGCCCTGGAGGACCTGGCCCAGCCACCGCAGGTAGCGGACCAGGAACGGGTCGTCCAGGTGGTACTGCGCGTTGATCGCCTGGAGGGCCTCCGGGGAGGCCGACCGGCCGGAGAGCAGGAAGCTCGCCGGGTTGCCCGGCGCGAGGTACATCGCGCCGAACACCACGAAGGACGCGCCGAGCAGGGTGAGCGCCATCTCCAGCAGGCGGCGGGCGGCGAACCTCAGGAAGGCGCCCGCTCCGGGGGAGTTCACCGGGCGGCCCCCACGTCGGCGGCCCACGGGTAGTACATGTACGCGATGGTGGTCGGGGCGCCGGTGATCCGCCGGTTGAGGAAGAGGGCGGTGGGCCACTCGGCGACGGGGAGCCAGAGCAGCTGCTGGGAGGCGGTCCGCTGGAGCTCGGCCTCGATCGCGGCGCGCTTGGCCGGGTCGTACTCGGCGGTGGCCCGGTCGACGAGGGTGTCGTAGGCCGGGTCGCTGTAGCCGCCGAAGTTCTGGTAGGCGCCGGTCTTGAAGTTGGCGAGCAGGTCGAGCGGGTCGGTGATCGAGTCGTAGTACGTCTCGGGGAAGAGGTCGAGGCCCTCGCGCGCCTTGGGGTCGGTGAACAGCGAGGTGAAGGCGTTGGGGGCGATCGTCCTGAGCTGGACGTCGAGGCCGATCTTCGCGCCGGCGGCCTGGACGGCGGTGGCGAGCAGGGAGACGTCCTGGCCGATGGTGCTGGTGGCGACGGTGACGGTCTTCCCCGTCGCGCCGGCCTCCTTGACCAGGGCCTTGGCCCGGTCGAGGTCCTGGGCGGTGGGGGTGAGGTTCTCGAAGGCGCTCTTCCGGACGTCCTCGGGGGCGCCGGCCCAGGCGGCCCTGGTGGTGAGCGAGCCGGTGACCGTCCCCGCTCCGGCCAGGCCGGTCCGGGTGAAGCCGGAGCGGTCGAGGGCCAGGGAGAGCGCCTTGCGGACGCGGACGTCGCCGAGGACGCCCTTGAGGTTGGTGACGTTGAGGTTGACGGTGCTCAGGCCCTCGCCGAAGTACAGCGTGCCGGTGCCGCTCTTCCTGAGGCGGTCGTAGCTCTCGGTGGGGATGAGGTAGCCGCCGTCGACCTCGCCGCTGAGCATCGCGTTGGTGCGGGCGGAGGGGTCGGTGAGGAAGCGGAAGACGGCCTTCTTGGCCTTGGCCTTCGTCCCCCAGTAGTCGTCGAAGCGCTCCAGTTCGACGGACTGGCCCTTGGACCAGGCGCCGAGCTTGAAGGGGCCGGTGCAGTCGAGGCTCCCGGCGGTGCCGTAGTCCTTGCCCGCGGCCTCCACCCCGGCCTTGGCGGCGACGACGCCGGCGGCCGTGGCCATGTACTGGGGGAACTGGGAGTCGGGGCGCTTGAGCTTGACGGTGACCTGGAGCGGGCCGGTGGCGGCGACGGAGTCGACGTTCTGGAAGACCTGGGCCCAGGCGGAGGCGTTGTCCGGGTTGGTCTGGCGGCCGAAGCTGTAGACGACGTCGTCGGCGGTCATCACCGAGCCGTCGTGGAAGTGGACGCCCGCGCGCAGGTCGTAGACCCAGGTGGTCGGGTCCGGGTTGGAGGCCTTCTCGGCCAGTCCGGGGGCCAGGGTGAGCTGGGGCGTCCAGCGCATCAGGCTCTCGCAGACGTTGGCCAGGACGGTGTTCTGCGGGTAGTCGAACGCCTGGAGGTAGTCGAGCGTGGGCGGCTCGGCGTAGACGGCCCAGGTGAAGGAGTCGATGTCGCCCTGGGCGGGCGGGGTGGTGGCGGAGAGCTTGACGCCCGCCTGGTCGCCGTCGGCGCCGTGCGGCGGGCCGGAGCAGGAGGCGACCAGGGCCGTGGCGCACACCAGGGCCGTGGCGGCGAGGGCGAGGCGGCCCGGGGAGGGGGCCCTTCTCGCGGGGGTGAGGGTCATGAGGGTGGGCTTTCGGTCGGAGCGGGAGAGGAGGCGGGCGGGCGTCAGACGCGGGCGGCCGGGACCTGCTGGGTGATGCAGTGGATGCCGCCGCCGCCCCAGGCGATGACCCGGGAGCGGACGCCGACGACCTTGCGGCCCGGGTACGCCCCGGCGAGGACGGCGAGGGCGCCCTCGTCCGCCGGGTGGTCGGCGACCGGGACGACGACCGCGCCGTTGGCCAGGTAGTGGTTGAGGTAGCAGACCTCGACCTCGCGGCCGTCGACCTCGACGAAGGCGGCCTGCGGAACGTCGACGATCTCGAAGGGGCGGCCCTGGGCGTCGGTGGAGTGCTCCAGCACGGCGCGGTTGGCCCGCATCCGGGCGTAGTCGGGGTGCTCCGGGTCGGAGGGGAGCTGGACGACGACCTTGCCGGGGGCGGCGAAGGCGCAGACGCCGTCCACGTGGCCGTCGGTCTCGGTGTCCAGCAGGCCGCCGTAGGGCAGCCAGACGACCTTGGTGACGCCGAGGCGCAGCTTGAGTTCCGCCTCGATCTGCTCGCGGGTCAGGCCGGGGTTGCGGTTGGGGTGGAGCAGGCACTGCTCGGTGGTGATGAGGGTGCCCTCGCCGTCGACGGTGATCGCGCCGCCCTCGAGGACCATCTCGGAGCGGACGGCGGGGACGCCGAGGTGCTCCAGCAGCAGGGCGCCGATCCGGTCGTCGGCCTCCCACGGGTGGTGCTTGCCGCCCCAGGCGTTGAAGCGGAAGTCGACTCCGGCGCGGCGGCCTTCGCCGTCGAGCACGATGAGCGGGGCGGAGTCGCGGAACCAGGAGTCGTCCAGGGGCAGTTCGACGACGGTGACGACGGCGCCGCAGTGCGAGCGCGCGTCCTCGCCGTGGCCGGGCGGGGCGACCATGGTGACGGGCTCGAACTCGGCGATGGCGCGGGCGACTTCGGCGTACTCGCGCTTCACCTCGGCGAGGGTGGCGCCCCAGAGCTCCTCGCGGACGGGCCAGGCCATCAGGCAGCCCTCGTGCTCGGTCCACTCGGCGGGCATGCGGTACGTGTCGGTCACGGGATACCTCTTCGGGTTCGGGGTGTGCGGGTGGAACGGTGCTGCGGTGGAACGGTGTTGCGGTGTTGCGGTGCTGCGGTGTTGCGGTGTTGCGGTGGGCCCGGCGGCCCGCCTCCGTGGGGTCGGTCCTGCGGGCCGCCGGGAGTCCGGGGCCGCCTCAGGAGGCCGGCGGCACGCTGGGCTGGGACTGGGTGGCGCAGTGGATGCCGCCTCCGCCGCTCGCGATGGTGTCGATGTCCAGTTGGACGACGTCCCGGTCGGGGAAGGCGGCCTGGAGGATCGCGTACGCCGTGCCGTCGGCGGCGGTGTCGCCGAACTGCGGCACGAACACGGCGCCGTTGGCGGTGTAGTAGTTGGTGTAGCTGGACAGGAAGTCCTTCCCGCTGCCCCGGATCAACTGCCGGTCCGGGCCGGGGAGTTCGGTGATGACCAGTGGTCGGCCCTGGGCGTCGACGGCACCGGCCAGGATCCGCTTGGACTCCTGGTACACGTCGATCCAGATCTGTTCGGTGCCCGGCCCCGGCTGGTCGAGGATGACCTGGCCGGGGGCGGTGAAGCGGGCCAGGCAGTCGATGTGGTCGTCCGTGATGTCCTGGCCCGCCAGGCCGGGCAGCCAGAGGACCTTGCTCAGGCCCAGGCTGGACTTCAGGGCCTGCTCGACCTGCGCCCGGGACATCCCGGGGTTGCGGTTGGGGTTGACCAGCGAGCTGACGGTGGCCAGCAGGGTGCCCTGGCCGTCGGTCTCCAGCGCGCCGCCCTCGCCGGTGAACGGGGCGCGGACGCGGGTGACGCCGTAGTCGGCCAGGAGGGTGGCCGCGACGGCGGCGTCCTCCGCGTACGGCTGGTAGTACGGGGTGCCGCTCTTGCCCCAGCCGTTGAAGTTGGTGTCGAGCCCGGCGATCGCGCCCGGGGCCGTGAGGAAGGTCGGGCCGAAGTCCCTGATCCACAGGTCGTCGTTGGGGATCGCGAGGACGGTGATGCCGTACGCGCCACCGCGGCCCAGCCAGTAGCGGGCGTCGGCGGCCTGGCTCGGGCGGGCGACCACGACGACGGGCTCGTACCGGGAGATCGCGTAGGCGACCCGGGCGATGTCGTCGCGGACGGCGGAGAGCTGGCGGCCCCAGATGGAGGACAGGGCTGGCCAGGCCATGAAGGTGCGGTCGTGCCGGTCGGTCTCGGCGGGCATCCGCAGCCCGGTGGGGGCGGGTGCGGGTGCCGCGTGGGCGGCGGAGGGCAGGGCGGCGGGCAGGGCCGCGCCGAGCGCCAGCGCCGGGACGGCCGCCGCTCCGTACCGGAGCACGCTGCGGCGCGAGGGGGCGGGAGAAGGGGTGGGGGCAGGCGTGGAGGTGGTCATGAACGCTCCCTGGAGAAGGTGGGAGGTGTGGGGGTTGCCCCGCATCCTGTACCTCACTGAAAATCCAGTCAAGCTTGTGAGCTGGATTACGCATAATCCACTGACAAATCCATCAGGATTTCGTCAGGACCGCATCCAGGACGGGTACAGTGGGCGTCCATGTCAGACCGTCGGACAGGGATACTCCAGGCCGCCACCCGCGTCATCGCCCGACGCGGCGTGCGCGGCCTCCGGATGGGCGAGCTGGCCGCCGAGGCCGGCGTGTCCACCGCGCTGATCTACTACCACTTCACCGACCGGGCGGGCGTCCTGCGGCGGACGCTGGAGTACATCGGCGACCGCGCCGACCACTACACCGCCGAGGACCGCCCCGCCCCCGACCAGGGCGGGCACCAGGCCGAGGACCCGCGCGCCGACCTCGAACAGGTGCTGCTGCTGGAGCTCCAGGACACCGCCGAGGTGCGGGAGAACAGCACCGCCTGGGGCGAGCTGCGGGCCTCCGCCGTGTTCGAGCCGGAGCTGCGCCAGGACCTGGCGCGCAGCACCCACGGCTGGGTGCACGACATCGCCGGGCTGCTCTCCCAGGCCGACCCGGGCAGGACCGCACCCGCGCACGCGGCCGCCGCCGAGCGGCTGACGGCCCTGGTCGAGGGCCTCAGCGTGCGCTGGCTGAGCGGCTCGCTGCCGGTCGAGCAGGCCCGCCGGCTGCTGCGCGGCGCGGTGGCGGCGGAGCTGGGCGGGCCGCCGCCGGGCGGGGACGGGCAGCCCGCCGGGGCCGGATTCGGCGAATCCTGACGAAACCTCTAAACTCTGCGGCGCCAGCGGGCCGCGCCCGCCTTCCCAGTCCCCAGTCCCGCCGAGAGAGGCAGCCCGCATGTCCGCTGACCGGTCCCCCTTCGCCCTCCGGCCGGTCTTCGAGGCGCTGGCCCCGGACGACCCGCGCGAGGTCGGCGGCCACCGGCTGTACGCGCGGCTCGGCGCCGGCGGCATGGGCCGGGTCTACCTCGCATACACCCCGGGCGGCCGCCCGGTGGCGCTCAAGGTGGTGCGCCCCGAGCTGGCCGGGGACCCGGAGTTCCGGGCCCGGTTCGCCCAGGAGGTGGCCAGCGCCCGGCGCATCCACGGCCTGTTCACCGCCCAGCTGGTCGACGCCGGCCCCGACGACGCCACCCCCTGGCTGGCCACCACCTACGTGCCCGGCCCCTCCCTCCATCAGGTGGTGCAGCGGTTCGGGCCGCTCCCGGAGCGCACCGTCCTGCTGCTGGTCGCCGGGATCGCCGAGGCGCTCCAGGCGATCCACGCCAGCGGGGTGGTCCACCGCGACCTCAAGCCCGGCAACGTGCTGATCGCCGCCGACGGCCCCCGGGTGATCGACTTCGGCATCGCCCGCGCGGCCGACGCCGTCGCCCTGACCGGCACCGGGCTGCAGATCGGCTCCCCCGCCTACATGGCCCCCGAGCAGGCCGTGGGCCTGGCCGCCACCCCGGCCACCGACGTCTACGCCCTCGGCGCCCTCGCCGTCCACGTCGCGGGCGGCGCCCCGCCCTTCGGCGACGGCCCGCACCCGGCCACGCTCTACCGGACGGTCCACGAGGAGCCCGACCTCGGCCGGGTGCCGGAGGGCCTGCGCGAGCTGCTCCGGCACTGCCTGGCCAAGCGCCCCGAGGACCGCCCGACCACCGCCCAGGTGATCGCCGCCGCTGCCGGACACGCCGCCGTGGGCGGGCACCTCCGGTTCGGCGAGGACTGGCTGCCGCAGCCCCTGACCAGCCAGATCACCCGCCACGCCGACCTCCCGCAGGTGCCCGCCGAGGCTCCCGAGGCCGTCGACCTGAACGCGGCCCCCACGGCGCTCGCCCCCGCCGCCACCCCGGGACCGACACCGGCACCGGCACCGACACCGACCGTCCTCGCCGCCGTGCCGGACACGCCCCCGGACGTACGGCGCGGGCGCGGGGCCCCGCGCCCCAGGCGAACCCGGGGGCGCACCGCGCTGATCGCCGCCGTCGCCCTGGCCGTCGGCGCCGCCGCCACGGCGTACGTGCTCGACGACTCCGACCCGGTGGAGGCCGCGGCGGTCGAGGCCCCGACCCCGGACACCCCCGCAACCAGCACCGTCGGGACGCCCGCCGCCGCCTCACCGACCCGCTCCCCCACCGCCGCCCCGACCCGCTCCGCACCCCCGGCCCCCGCCGCCGCCTTCACCGCCGACTACCGCGCGGTGGAGCTGACCTCGGCGGACGCCGGGTACGAGTTCGACCTGGCCTCGGGCACGGTGGTGCCCGTGGACAGCGCCGGCTGGTACGTGGGGCGCACCGACGCCGAGTTCCTGATCCCCGAGAACGCCGACTCCTACGTCGGCCGGGACTCCGGCCTCGGCCTCGCCGAGTGCCTCCAGGGCCTCGGCAGCCACCCCACCGCCCGGGTGCCGTTCAGCGCCCTCGGGCCGCGCGGCGCCTTCTGCGTCCGGTCGGCGGACGGCCGCGAGGTGGCCGTCGTCCGGGTGCTGTCGACGGCGGGCGCGGACGGGCCGGTCAAGGTCTCGCTGGACCACTACCGCCGCAAGGGCTGACACCCCAGAGGGAGGGCTGCCCTGCAGCCTCCTCGCGAGCTTGACTGACTTTTCAGTCAATGCGAGAGTTCAGCCCAGGCGATGCCGGGCCACCGTGCCCTCCGCCCCCGCCGGACCCGTCCCACCCTCGGCCCCACCGGAGTCCCCCGTGTCCCCCGTGTCCCAGTCCTCCCCCGCACGCCGCACGGTGCTGCGCTCCCTCGCCGGCCTCGGCCTGATCGCGGCCGGCGCCACCGCCTGCGCCTCGGGCGACGAGGACGTGGCGGAGCCCGCCACCCCCTCGCAGCCCTCCCCCACGAGCACCGGCGCCGGCCGGCCCTCCGCCCCGGCCGCAACGCCCGCCCGGGGCCGTCGGCTCGGCGGCGAATGGGAGCGCCACGAGCGGACGTTCATGGCCTGGCCCGCCTCCGAGAACGTCTGGGGCGAGCAACTCGCCGCCGTCCGCAAGGACATCGCCTCGGTGGCCCGCGCCATCGGCGGGCGCGAGCCGCTGGTGATGCTGGTCCGCCCCGGCCAGGAGGACTCGGCCCGCAACGCCTGCGGCAAGGACGTCGAGCTGCTCACCGCGCCGGTGGACGACCTGTGGGCCCGCGACACCGTGCCGGTGTTCGTCGAGGAGGGCGGAAAGGTCAAGGGCGTCGACCTCAACTTCAGCGGCTGGGGCAGGAAGCAGCAGCACGAGGGGGACGCCAAGGTCGCCCGCGCCGTCCTGGAGAAGTACGGCGTCGAGCGGATCGAGACCCGGCTGGTCGCCGAGGGCGGCTCCTTCGAGAGCGACGGCGAAGGGACCCTGATGGTCACCGAGAGCTCCGTCGTCAACGACAACCGCAACCCGGGCATGAGCCGCGACCAGGTCGAGGCCGAACTCGAGCAGGCCTTCGGCGTCACCAAGGTCGTCTGGCTCGCCGGTGTGAAGGGCAAGGACATCACGGACGCCCACGTCGACTGCCTGGCCCGCTTCGTCGCCCCCGGCGTCGTCCTCCTGGACCGCGCCTTCCCCGGCACCCCGCCCGACGTCTGGTCCCGCGCCGCCGACCAGGCCCGGGCCGCGCTGGCCGAGGCCGTCGACGCCGCCGGCCGCAGGCTCAAGGTGATCGAGGTCCCCCAGCCCGACCCGGACAGGATCACCGGGCGCGGCGAGGCCTTCGTCTCCTCGTACATGAACTTCTACATCGGCGACAAGGGCGTCTACCTGCCGAGGTTCGGCGACGACCGCGCCGACGGGCACGCCCAGGAGGTCTTCAAGGACCACTTCCCCGGCCGCGAGATCGTCCCGCTGCAGATCGACACCATCGCCTCCGGCGGAGGCGGCATCCACTGCTCGACCCACGACCAGCCCGCCGCCGCCTGACAAAACGCCGCTCAGACGAAGGCTCGCCACCCCGGCGGGGGTGGCGGGCCTTCACACCGTCCGACGGCGACCCGTCAGTCCGTCATCAGCGAGGTGACCCCGGCGGCGAGCTCGGGCCCGAGGGCGCCCCAGCCCTCCTTGTAGCCGTAGACGGCGGCGAGGGTGCGGGCCTCGTAGTCGCCGTTGAGGATCTCGATGTCGTCCGCCGTGATCAGCGACGGGTGCGCGACACCGACGGCCGAGGAGACCTTCAGCAGCTCCTTGCGCAGGGTGCGCAGGTAGACGGCGGCGCGGGTGGACTTCGAGGCCGGGTCGAGGCCCCGGGCCAGCCAGGCGTTCTGGGTGGCGATGCCGGTGGGGCACTTGTCGGTGTGGCACTTCTGCGCCTGGATGCAGCCGATCGACAGCATCGCCTCGCGGGCCACGTTGATCATGTCGGCGCCCAGCGCGAAGGCCACCGCCGCGTTCTCGGGCAGGCCGAGCTTGCCGGAGCCGATGAAGGTCAGGTCGTCCGTCAGGCCCAGCTCGGCGAAGGTGCCGTAGACCCGGGAGAAGCCCATCCGGAACGGCAGCGACACCGAGTCGGCGAACATCCGCGGCGCCGCGCCGGTGCCGCCCTCGCCGCCGTCGACGGTCACGAAGTCCACGCCCCGGTCGCCGCGCTCCATCAGGGCGGCCAGCTCCTGCCAGAAGCCCATCTCGCCGACGGCGCTCTTGATCCCGACGGGCAGGCCCGTCTCGGTGGCTATCAGCTCGACGAAGTCGAGCATCGAGTCCACGTCGTGGAAGGCGCTGTGCCGCGAGGGCGAGGCGCAGTCCTGGCCGACCGGGATGCCGCGGATCCGCGCGATCTCGGGCGTCACCTTGGCGCCCGGCAGCATGCCGCCCAGGCCCGGCTTGGCGCCCTGGGAGAGCTTGATCTCGATCGCCCTGACGGGCGCGCCGGCGACGACGTCCTTGAGCTTGTCGAGGTTGAAGGTGCCGTCCTCGTCGCGGCAGCCGAAGTAGGCGGTGCCGAGCTGGAGGACGAGGTCGCCGCCCTGGCGGTGGTACGGGGACAGGCCGCCCTCGCCGGTGTTGTGCATGACCCCGGCCTCGGCGGCGCCCTTGTTGAGGGCGGTGATGGCGGCGCCGGAGAGCGAGCCGAAGCTCATCGCCGAGATGTTGACCACGCTGGCCGGGCGGAACGCCTTGGCGCGCCCGCGCGGACCGCCCAGCACCTTGGCCGAGGGCAGCGGGGCCTTCGGGTCGTGCGCGTCGGGCAGCTTCCCGGCGAAGGTGCGCTGCTTGAGGTAGGCGTGGCCCTGCACGTGCTCGACGTCGACCTCGGTGCCGAACCCGAAGTAGTTGTTCTCCTCCTTCGCCGAGGCGTAGATCCAGGTGCGCTGGTCGCGGCTGAAGGGGCGCTCCTCCTCGTTGGAGGTCACGATGTACTGCCGCAGCTCCGGCCCGATCGTCTCCAGCAGGTACCGGGCGTGCCCGAGCACCGGGAAGTTCCGCAGGAGCGCGTGCTTCTTCTGGACGAGGTCGCGGGCAGCCAGAAGCGCCACCGCAGTCGCGGCGGCCGCGCCGATCTTCCGGGCTTGCATGGACGTTCCTCCTCGGTGGGCGACCCCGTCGCCGTCGGCGGGGTCGTCGTGTCGTGTCGACGACGGACGGGCGCACCGCTCCGGGCGGGCACCGGCGTCCGTCGAAGACCCGATCGTAGGAGGCTTCTCCGGCGCCCCTGCGGGCAGGGGGGTCAGGCGCTGAGCGGCAGCCGGGTGCGGAAGGTGGTCGCGCCGGGGGTGTCCGGGGCGGTGAGGGTGCCGCCGTGGAGGGTGGCGATGTCCCGGGCGATGGGCAGGCCCAGCCCGGCGCCGCCGTCGTCGCGGCTGCGGGCGTCGTCGAGGCGGGTGAAGCGCTCGAAGATCCGCTCGCGGTCCTCCGGGGCGATCGGCGGCCCGTCGTTGGCCACGTCCAGGACGGCGTGGCCGCCCTCGGCGACGAGCCGTACGGACACGCCCTCGCGGGCGTGGCGCTGGGCGTTGTCGAGCAGGTTGGTCAACAGCCGCCGCAGCCACTGGGGATCGCCCGCGACCGGCGCGGCCGCCTCCGCGTGGACGGTGACGGGGTGCGGCCCTGCGGTGCGGGCGGCGACCGTCTGGTGCACCAACTCGGCCAGGTCGACGGCCTGTTCGGGCCGGCCCTGCCCGGTGGCGTCCAGCCGGGCGAGCAGCAGGAGGTCCGCGGCGAGGGCCTGGAGGCGCTCGGTGTCCTCCAGGGCGCCCGCGACCAGGTCGGCGCGGACCTGCGGATCGGGGTGGGCGAGGGCGACCTCCAGCTGGGTGCGCAGCACCGTGAGCGGGCTGCGCAGCTCGTGCGAGGCGTCGGCGATGAAGCGCCGCTGGCGCACCCCGGCGGCCTCCAGGCGGCCGAGCATGGCGTTCATCGTCCCGGCGAGCCGGGCGATCTCGTCGTCGCTGCCGGGCTCGGGCACGCGCCGGTCGAGGTCGCGGTCCCCGATCGCGGCGACCTCGGCGCGGATGGCCTCCACCGGGCGCAGGGCGAGGCCGGTGGTGCGCCAGGTGAGCAGGCCGACGGTGACCAGCAGGAGGGTGCTCACCGCCGTGAGCGCGACCTTCGTCAGGTCTCCGGCGGCGTCGGCGGTGCGCAGCGAGGCGCCGACGTGGACGGTGACGGGGCCGGCGGGGGTGTCGGCGGTGACGGTGGCGACGCGCTGGTGGTGCTCGTCGCCGAGCGCGCCGAGGTCGAAGCTGCGGTGGCCGTCCCGGTGCCCGGCGGGCGCGAGCGCGGGGTGCCCGGCGAGGTTCTGGCTGGCCGCCACCACCCGGCCGTGCGCGTCGACGACCTGGATGAAGTCGGTGCCGTGGTCCAGCGGCGGCTGCGCGGTGAGCCGTCCGTCCTCGGCGAGGCGGGCGACGGCCCGGGCCTGCTCGCGGGCGCCGTTCTCGACGGTCCGTTCGAGGTTGGCGCGCAGCAGGAGGACGACGGCGGCGGAGGCCACGGCCAGCACGAGGGCGACGCTGACGCAGGCGGCGAGGGTGGTGCGGGCCCGGACGGAGCGCGGGGTGAGCCGGTCGGCGAGGGCGGCCAGGCGCGGGTGACGGTCGAGGCGGCGGCGCAGGGCGGCCCGTACGCGTACCCGGCGCGGCGTGCGGTCAGCCACCGTCGGCCGCCAGCCGGTAGCCCGCGCCGCGGACGGTCTGGACGGCGGCGCGCCCGTACGGGGTGTCGATCTTGCGGCGCAGCGCGCTGACGTGGACCTCGACGGTGTTGGGGTCGCCGTCCGCTCCGGCGTCGTCCCAGACGGCGTCGAGGATCTCCCGCTTGGAGACGGCCTCCCCGGCGCGGCGGGCGAGGTGGTCGAGGATGGCGAACTCGCGCGGGGTGAGCGGGACGGCGTCCCCGGCGCGGGTGCAGGTGCGGGCGGCGGAGTCGACGACGAGGTCGCCGAGGACGGTGCGCCGGGGCGCGCGGCTGCCGATGCGGCGGGCGAGGGCGCGCAGGCGGGCGACGAGCACGACGAAGGAGAAGGGCTTGGAGAGGTAGTCGTCGGCGCCGGTGTCCAGGGCCTCGGCCTCGTCCCACTCGCCGTCCTTGGCGGTGAGCATCAGGATGCCGACGTCGCTCCCGGCGGCGCGCAGCCGGGAGCAGACCCGGTAGCCGTTGAGGCCGGGCAGCATGATGTCGAGCACGACGGCGTCGTAGGCGTGGTCCATGGCCCGGGCGAGGCCGGTCAGGCCGTCGTGGGCGATGTCGACCGTGAAACCCTCGGCGCTCAGGCCGTGCTTCAGGGCCTGGGCCAGCCGCCGTTCGTCCTCCACCACCAGTACGCGCATGGGCACCAGGGTGTCAGGTCCGCGTGAGGGCGGGCTGAAGGGGTCTTCAGGTCTTCAGCCCGCCTTCAGCATGGTCGGGCCATCCTTGCGTCCTCGCTCGGGGACGGCCCGGGCCTGGCCGAGGATCGGGGTGGGTGACGTGAGCGACGCGCACGAGGCACAGGAGCAGGCGCCGGAGCCGGGGAAGGCCGGGGCGGTGCGGCTGCGCCGGGTGCGGCGCTGGGTGCGCGGGCGGTCGGCGCGCTGGGTCGTGGCCGGGGCGGCGGTGGTCGTCCTCGGCGGCGGCGCGGCGGCGGTGGCCGTCCACCACGGGGAGGGGCACGGCGACGGGCGGCGCTTCGCGGCGGGCGAGCAGGAGCACGGCGGCCACCAGGGGCGGCACGGCCACCACGGGCAGGACGGGCAGGACGGGCAGCACGGGCAGCACGGGCAGGACCAGCGGAACCGCCAGGAGGAGAACGCCGGTGGCGACAGCGCCGAGGCACCCGCGCCCCTGCCGTCCGCCGACGCCGCCTCGGCCCTCGCCAAGGCCTCCGGCGCGGTGTCCGGCGGCAAGGTGGAGTCGCTGGCCCCCGTCTCCGAGCAGGGCGGCGGCCGGGCCTGGCGCGTCGTGGTCCTCGGCCCGGACGGCGTGCGGCACGCGGTGACCGTCGACGGCGACACCGTGACCGGCAACACCGTCCTCGGCGGCTGACCCGCCCCCGTCCCCGTCTAAGGAGCCCGTCCCCGTGGACGCCGTGACCACCCCCCGCACGACCCCCCGACCCGCGCCCGCCCCGCCCCTGCTGAGCAAGGTGCCGCAGGTGACGGCCGTGTTCTGGGCCGTCAAGGTCCTGACCACGGGGATGGGCGAGACCACCTCCGACTACCTGGCCCGCACGCTGGGGCCCGTCCCGGCGGTGGGCTCGGCCGCGCTGCTGCTCGCCGCGGCGCTGTTCGCCCAGGCCCGGGCCCGCCGGTACGTCCCGGCGGTGTACTGGGCGGCGGTGGTCATGGTGAGCGTCTTCGGCACGATGGCCGCCGACACCGCGCACGTCGCCCTCGGGGTGCCGTACGCGGCCTCGGCGGTGGCGTTCGCCGCCGCCCTCGCCCTGGTCTTCGCGCTGTGGCGCCGGACGGAGGGGACGCTCGCCGTGGAGACGGTCGCGGGCGGGCGCCGCGAGGTCTTCTACTGGTGCGCGGTGATGGCCACCTTCGCCCTCGGCACGGCCGTCGGCGACCTCACCGCCGCCACCCTCGGCTGGGGCTACCTGCCCTCCGGGCTGCTGTTCGCCGCCCTGATCCTCGTGCCCGCGCTCGCGCACCGGCTGCTGCGCCTGTCCCCCGTGCTGACGTTCTGGTGGGCGTACGTGCTGACGCGCCCGCTCGGCGCCTGCTTCGCCGACTGGGCGGGCGTCAGCCATGAGCGCGGCGGACTGGACCTGGGGACGGGGCCGGTCAGCCTGGTGCTCGCGGTGGTCATCCTCGCGGCGGTGGCCGCCCTGGAGGCCGGCGGGCGGCGCCGCCGCTGAGTCAGTGGCCCTCGGGCAGGTGGACGCCGAGGCCGTCGAGGCCCTCCAGGAACAGCTCCACGCCGACGGCGGCGAGCAGCAGGCCGAGCAGCCGGGAGAGCACCTCCAGCGAGGTGCGGTGGGTGCGCCGCATCAGCGGGGCGAGGAGGGCCACGCAGACGTAGTTGATCAGCGCGACGGCGACGTAGGCCCCGGCGACGGTGGCCTTCCAGCTCCAGGCGTCCCGGTTGAGCGAGGCGACCAGGACGGCGGTGATGGCCAGGGGGCTCGCGATGTAGGGGAGCAGCAGGGCGCGGATGCCGTCGACCAGGGGGTTGGGCAGGTGCTCGTCGTCCTCGCCCTCGCCTCCGAGGTGGACGCCGAAGACGAGGGCGACGGCGTAGACGAAGAAGATCGTGCCGCCGGCGAGCTGCAGCGACTGGTCGCTGATGTGGAACAGCTTCGTCACGTACTTCGCGCCGAAGCCGAGCACCAGGCCGATCACCGCCGCGATCCCGGTGCTCCACGCGGCGAGGCGGCGCAGGTCCCGGGTGGTGCGGTCGGCGGCGAGGTGGGCGAAGGTCAGCAGGGTCTTGGGCGGGCCGACCACGGCGAAGAACGTGACGAACGCGCTGCTCAGGTTGAAGACGAACATCCCACCAGCATGCCCTCAGCGCCCGCCTCCGGGGGAACGGCGGGCCGTCAGGCCGGCTGCCGGTCGGCTGCGTCGGCCGTGTCGACTCGCGCGCGGGCCAGGCCGACGGGGCAGACCACCGGGGTGCCGTGGACGGGGTCGGTGAGGATGGCGCTCTCCACCCCGTAGAGGTCGCGCACCAGCTCGGGGGTGACGATCTCGCGCGGCGGGCCCTGGGCGGCGACCCGACCGTCCCGCATGGCGATCATGTGGTCGGCGTAGCGGCAGGCGGTGCTGAGGTCGTGCAGGACGAGGACGACGGTGCGGCCGCGCCCGGTGACGAGGCCGCGGACCATCTCCAGGACCTCCAGGGCGTGGCCCATGTCGAGGGCGGAGGTGGGCTCGTCGAGCATCAGGATGTCGGTGTCCTGGGCGACGGCCATGGCGATCCAGGCGCGCTGGCGCTGGCCGCCGGAGAGGGTGTCGAGGGGGCGGTCGGCGAGGTCGTGGAGGTCGGCGGCGCCCAGGGCGTGCTCGACGGCCTCGGCGTCGGCGGCGGACCACTGGCGCAGCAGGCCCTGGTGCGGCTGGCGGCCGTAGCGGACGAGGTCGCGCACCGTCAGCCCGTCCGGGGCGGTGGCGGACTGCGGGAGCAGGCCGATGATCCGGGCGATCGCGCGGGTGGGCAGCGAGGTGAGCGGGGCGCCGTCGAGCAGGACGGCGCCGGCGCGGGGGGCGAGGGTGCGGGCGAGGCCGCCGAGCAGGGTGGACTTGCCGCAGCCGTTGGGGCCGACGATGGCGGTGACCTGCCCGGCGGGCAGGTCGAGGTCGAGCTCCCGGACGACGATCGCCTTGTCGTGGCCGAGGCTCAGCCCCTTCGTCCCGAGGAGGTGTGCGGCGGTAGGGGTGGTCATGCGGTCCTCCGGGGGCGGGTGGTGAGCAGCAGCCAGAGCAGGTACGGGCCGCCCACGACGGCGGTGACGAGCCCGGCCGGCACCTCCAGCGGGGAGAGGAGGGTGCGGCCGAGCAGGTCGGCGGTCAGGGTGAGGGCGGCGCCGGCGGCGGCCGAGGTGAGGACGGGCACGGTGCGCGGCCCGGCGATGCGGCGGGCGAGTTCGGGGGCGGCGAGCGCGATCATGCCGAGCGGCCCGGCGACGGCCACGGCCAGGCCCGCGCAGACCACGGCGACCACCAGCACGGCGACGCGCAGCCCGCGCACCCGGACGCCGAGGCCGGTGGCGACGGCGTCGGAGAAGCGCAGCAGGGAGAGGCGGCGGCCGAGCAGCATGCCGAGGGGCAGGCAGACCAGCAGCCCGAGTTGCAGGTAGCCGACGGCGTCGGCGTCGCGGCCGTTGAGGGTGCCGACCGTCCAGGCGTAGGCGGCGTTGGCGGAGTCGATGGCGGCGCGGGAGAGCATCAGGTTGGTGACGGCGCCGAAGACCGCGCCGACACCCAGGCCGACGACGAGGAAGCGGTAGCCGTTGCGCCCGGTTCCCCCGCCGAGGGCGAAGGCGAGCGCGGCGGCGGTGGTGGCCCCGGCCAACGCGGCGGCGGAGGGCAGCAGTTGGGCGGCGGTGCCGGTGACGGAGGCGACGGCGAATGCGGTGGCGCCGTTGTTGAAACCGACGGTGTCGGGGGTGGCCAGCCGGTTCTGGGCGAGGGTCTGCATCAGGCAGCCCGCCGCGCCGAGGGCGGCTCCGACGGCGAGCCCGGCCTCGGCGCGGGGCAGCCGCAGCTTCTCCACCAGCAGGACGTCGCGGGGCGTGCCGCTGCCGAAGGCGGCGCGCAGGGCGTCCACCGGGTGGAGGTTGGTCTCGCCGACGGCCAGGCAGACGGCGGTGACGGCCAGGACGGCGACGAGCAGGGCGGCGCAGCCGAGCAGCGGCCGGACGGGCAGCAGTACCGAGCGGTCGCCGAGGGCGATCAGCCGGGTGCCGGGCGGCGCCTCGGACTTCGCGGGCTTCGTGGCACCTGAGGCGTTCGTGGATTTCGTGGCAACGGGGTTCACAGCGCGGGCATTCTGTGCGAGCGGACGACGGCGACGAGGACGGGCGCGCCGCACAGGGCGGTCATCACGCCGAGCGGCATCTCGTACGGGCGGGCGACCAGCCGGGAGGCGACGTCGGCGAGCAGCACGACGGCGGGCCCGAGCAGCGCGGAGACGGCCAGCAGCCGCCGCAGGTCGGGCCCGACGAGCGCCCGGGCGGCGAAGGGCACGACCAGGCCGACGAAGGAGACCGGCCCGGCGATCGCCGTGGCGGCGCCGACCAGCAGGGCGACGGAGGTGACGGCGAGGGCGCGGGCCCGGCGGGGCCTGTGCCCGAGCCCGGTGGCGACGTCGTCGCCGAGGCTGAGCGCGGTGAGCGACGGCCCGGAGGCCAGCGCCAGGGCGAGCCCGATCACCAGCACCGGCAGCACGGCCACGAGTTGGTCGGTGCCGCGCCCGGCCACGGAGCCGATGGTCCAGAAGCGGATCTCGTCGGCGGCGCGGGAGTCGGAGAGCAGCAGCACGGAGGAGCCGGCGTTCATCAGCCCGCTCAGCGCGGCCCCGGCGAGGACCAGCCTCACGGGGTCGTCGCCCGCGCCGCGCAGCCGGGCGGCGCCCAGGGCGAGCAGGCAGCCGACGGCGGCGCCGAGCACCGCGACGTACGGTCCGACGCTCGCGGCGCTGGCGCCGAGCACGATGGCGACCACGACGGCGAAGGAGGCGCCGGTGCTGACGCCCAGCAGTCCGGGTTCGGCCAGCGGGTTGCGGGCGGCGGCCTGGAGCACGGTGCCGGCGACGCCGAGGGCGAGGCCGACGGCGAGGGCGACGGCCGTGCGGGGCGCGCGCAGGTGGAACACGGTGAACCGGGAGTCGGAGTCGCCGTCACCGAGCAGGGTGCCGAGGGCCCGTGACGGCCCCACCTCCCCCGCGCCGAGCAGCAGGCTCGCCAGCACGGCGGCCAGCAGTATCGCGGCGGCGGGCAGAACTCCCCGCAGCAGAAGTGATCGGGACCTCACACCGGGCCTCCCCTTTCCGGGCTTTTCCTATGGTTAGGCTAACCTCAGGAATGAATTCGTCCGTAAACTACCATTGCTCGGAGAAGAGTCATGTTTGGCACCCGCTTTACCAAGGCCGTGCTCGGTGCGGCCGTCGTCGGCACGCTTTCCCTGGGCCTGGCGGCGTGCAGCTCCTCCGGGTCCGACGGGTCGAAGGGTGACGGCGCGTCCTCCTCCGCCGCGAAGGGCGGCAAGCGCAGCATCGAGACCGCCTTCGGCACGGTCGAGGTTCCGGCCGAGGCCAAGCGGGTCGTCGCCCTGGGCGACACCGCGCTGGACACGGCGATCTCCGTCGGCGTCACCCCGGTCGGCACCAGCTCCAGCCGTGGCGGCACCACCGCCCCCGCCTACCTGAAGGCGGACGGCATCCCGCTGGTGGCGACGGTCAAGGAGCCCAACATCGAGGCGATCCTCAAGGCCACCCCGGACCTCATCCTCGCCTCCTCCGGCATCGAGAAGTCCCAGTACGACCAGCTCGCGGCCGTCGCCCCGACCGTCGTGCCCAAGGCCGGCAACTGGCGCGAGGTCGCCACCGCGCACGGCGACGCGCTGGGCCACAAGGACGACGTGACGGGCAAGCTCGACGCCCTGGACAAGCGCGCCGCCAAGGCGGGCGAGGGCAAGACCGGCTCGGCCGTGGTGATGCGCTGGATGCCCAACGGGCCGATCGTGATGAACACCACCAACATGCCGGGCGACCTGCTCAAGAAGGCCGGCGCCGGCACCGTGCCGATCGCGGACGAGCTCGGCAAGCAGCCGCACTCGGACCCGCTGTCGATGGAGAACCTCAACAGGGCGGACGCGGACAGGATCTTCGTCGCCACGCTCAACGCCGAGGGCGAGAAGGCCCTGGAGACGGCCCGCCACCAGCCCGCGTTCATGCGCCTGAAGGCCGCGGTGACGGACCACGCGGTGGGCGTGGACGGCCAGGTCTGGAGCAGCAGCTCGGGCCCGATCGCGGCGGAGAAGGTCGTCGCGGACATCGAGAAGGCGTTCGCGACCCCCTGATTCCTGGCATGAATGCGGCTGGCCGACCGGATCCCACCGGTCGGCCAGTCGCATTCACCCCCCCGCGCCATTTTTGACGGAGGGTCAATTCGCCCCGGAAATCCGGAACCCCGGGAATCCGGGAATCCGGAGGTGATGCCCCAGAAGAAGTGGCGGAGCACCTCGGGCTCGGGGTCATGCACACGGGGACCTGAGTAGCCGTACTCATGCCGGACACCGGCGGCCGCCGCGAGGATCGACTCGCACTCGGCCGCCCGTCCCGGAGGAACCCACCACCATGTCCGCCACCACCGCTCTCCTCGTCCCCGCCACCGCCGTGTCCGCGCGGCAGGTCCTCGCCGTACGGCTGGCGCGCTCCGGCGCCTGGCTGTGGACGGCCGCGGGGGTCTACGGCCTGGCGCTGCGGCCCCGGTTCGCCAGCACCCTGCCGCCCCGGGACCAGTGGGGCTCGGAGGAGTCCACGGCCCACGTGTTCGACCTGGCCGCCAACGGCTTCGTCATCGTCGCGATCGTCGCGACGACGGTGTGGAGCGTCGCCTTCTGGGCCGTGACCGCCCGGCTGCTGCGCCGGGGCTCCGGGGCCGCGCGCGGCCTGGCCGTCGGTACGGCGCTGGTCACCGGCCTGACCGCCGTCCGGGGCGTCGGCATGCTCTTCGGCCCGCTGGACGGTGCGCGGGCCCTCGCCGTCCTGCTGCCGCTGCTGGCGGTGAGCACGGTGGCCCTGCCGGCCTTCCTGCGGCTGCCGCGGCAGCACTGAGCGCCGAAACCGCCCGATCAGGCGGTTTCGGCGCTCAGACGGCCCCTAGGCGGGCGGCGTCACCGAGAGCTTGATCATCGCGAACGGGGCGCCCTGCGGGTCGGCGACCACCGTCATCCGGCCGGCCATCATGTCGAACGGCGGCGCGAGGACCGTCCCGCCCTTCTTGACCAGGGCGTCGACGGTGGAGTCCACGTCGTCCACCGCGAAGTACGTCAGCCAGTGCGGCGGAGTCCCGGGCGGGTCGTTGGCGAGCAGCGAGGCCCCGCCGATCGTCCGGCCGCCGACCTTGAGCTCCCAGTAGTGCTCGGCGCCCGCCATCTGCGTGATCTCGATGCCGAAGGCCTCGCCGTAGAAGGCGGTCGCGCCCTCGATGTCGTTGGTGTGCAGCTCGTTCCAGGTCAGCGCGCCGGGCTCGTTGACCACACCCGCGCCGGGGAACTGCAGCGCCTGCCAGACGCCGAACACCGCGCCCTGCGGGTCCGCGGCGACCAGCATCCGGCCGAGCGGGCCCACGTCCATCGTCGGCACCAGCAGCGTGCCCCCGGCGCGGACGATCGCCTCCTGGGTCGCCTCGGCGTCGGTGGTGGCGAGGTAGCTGGTCCACACGGTGGGCGGCGGCGGGGCGCCCTCGGGGGCCATCGCCGGGCCGATGCCCGCGGCCGGCTTGCCGTTCAGCAGGCAGACCGCGTACCCGCCGAACTCCGCCGGGCCCGGCTCGCCCTGCCAGCCGAACAGGTCGCGGTAGAAGTCCAGCGCGGCCTGCTGGTCCTTCGCCATCAGGTCGACCCAGCACGGGGTGCCGGTCGCGTACGGGGTGGTGACGTCGGACATGCTCGCTCTCCTGAATCCGCTGCGGGTCCCCCGCCCGTCACCCTCCCGCCGTCCGGCGCGTTCCGCCACCGGAGCGGGACGGCCCGGGGCTCAGGTGCGGACCTTCCGGGGAGCGGCCGCGGAGGCGATCCACGGTGAGGCGTAGGCCGCGATCACGGCGATGACCGGGGCACCGATCACCGCCAGCACCCCGAAGACGCCCCCGTCCGTGACCACGCCCAGGACCACGTTCACGGCGACGTACGTCTCCCAGACCGCCAGCGCGGCCCACCACTTCCGGACGACCGGTCGCACGGCGGTCGCCGGACCGGCCAGCATCCACCCCGCCGCCAGTCCCGGCAGCACACCGCTCGGCACGGCGAAGGCCAGGCACTTCCACATCCACGGGAGACACGACGGATCTCGGACCGCCTCCACCGTCGTGTGCCCGAAAGCCATCAGCGCCCACGGCCAGCAGCCCACGAGGCCCACCAGCCACGCGGCCCGGGCCACCACTCTCCCCTTGCCGGTCATCAGGCGTCTCCCCTCGCTCGACCGAACGGTTCGCATGCTAGCGGCACTCACCGACGGCCCTGCCGGTAGGTTGGCCCGATGACCACTCCCCCGCCGCCCGGCGGTCTCGTGCTCGATCCGGCCGAGCTGGACGCACGCTGGGCGCACGCCTGGCACCCCGAGGAGGTCGCGCGGCGGCTGGACGGCGTCCGGGCGCCCTGGTGCGTCGCGGCGGGGTGGGCGCTGGACCTGTTCCGCGGCGGGCCGCCGCGGCCGCACGGGGACCTCGAAATCGCCGTCCCCGCCGGGGAGTTCGCGCAGATCCGGGAGCGCTTCCCGGAGTACGCGTTCGACGCGGCCGGGTCCGGGCGGGTCTGGCGGGAGCCGGGGCCGGAGGTGCTGGCGTACACCCACCAGACCTGGCTGCGCGAGCCCGCGAGCGGCCGCTACCTGCTCGACGTCTTCCGCGAGCCGCACGACGGCGGGACGTGGATCTGCCGCCGCGACGAGCGGCTCCGCCTGCCGTACGAGCGGATCGTCGAGCGGACGGCAGACGGAATCCCCTACCTCGCACCGGAGTTGGTGCTGCTCTTCAAGGCGAAGGCCCGACGCCCCAAGGACCGGGCGGACTTCGACGCCGTCCTCCCCCTGCTCGGCCCCGACCGCCGCGCGTCCCTCGCGGGCTGGCTGGACCTCGTGCACCCCGGGCACGTCTGGCTCGACCGCCTAGGGCCCGTCTTGTCGGTCAGCTCGGATCAGCGTGCGGCGTTGGGGTGCGTGCATCGCAAGGCGGAGGAGGGAGCCACTGCGGTGGGGGCACCTCCCAGCCGCCAGGCTGGGGGACATTGGCGACCGACGACAACGCGGCGAGGTGCGTGCCCCGGCGTCGCACGCCCGGGAGTGATCGGCAAGACGGGCCCTGAGGTGACGCCGTGGACATAGCAGCGGTGGCGATCGCGGTGACCGGCGTGGCGGGGACCCTCGGGGCCTCGCTGCTCACCCAGCGGGGCGCGGAGCGCACCAAGCGGCGGGAGTTGGAGCTCAGCCGGTCGTTCCAGGAGGCCCGCGAGGACCTCGCGCTGCGCCGCGAGTGCTACACCCGGCTGTACCGCGACGCCCGGCAGTTCGCGACGGCGATCACCCGGCACCTGCACGTCCTGCGCGAGCGCACGCCCGGGGAGGAGGACGTCCGGGCGCTGGAGGAGGCCAAGGACGCGCACCGCAACCACTGGTCCGAGGCGCTGATGGTCGCCCCCGACCGCGTGATCGCGCCGGGCGACACCGCGAACCGGGCGCTCACCCGGGTGTACGCGATGGTCAAGCGCCTGGAGCAGGGCGAGGCCCGGCCCGGGGAGACCCTGGAATCCGCCGCCGAGGCGCAGCAGGGCCTCTGGGACCCGATCAAGGCCCTGCGGCACGCGATGCGCCAGGACTTGGGCGTGGGCGGGGAGTTCTGAGCGCCGCAGCCTGAGGCGATGGAAGATCGGGAAGAGCGCGAGGAGTTCGTCGGCGGCGTGAACCGGGTCGTCCGCGTGGGCGGCGTCGCCGGAGTGACGGGCCGAGCCTCCGGAAACCCGATCAGAAGAAAACGTGCCCCCACCCCGGCACACCCCCGCCGAATGGCGGGGAATCCCAGCCCGGAAACCCGGAACACCCGCCGTTCGACGGGGGTCCATCCCGCCGTTCCCCCTCGGGCGACGGCTGTTGAACCATCGGCCAGTAGTATGCTCACTCGGTCCACGAACGGCCTCCTGCACCATCGGGCCCACCGCGGACGAGCACTCGGCGATACCACTCCGACCCACCTCGGAATCCCATCCGGCCCCTCCCGAATGAACGTCGAGAAAATGTCTGGCATCCCAGCAGACGACTCCCGCTGAACCACCATTCGGCAATTCACCCCACAGCACCCGAGCAGGCAGTTCAGATACCCATGCACTCCCATACCGCGCACATCGACGGTTTCCACTACGGCTGGATCAATCCGGTCCTCTCCTACCTCGTCGCCTTCACCGGCGCCGCCCTCGGCCTGCGCTGCACCGTCCGCGCCCTGAGCCTGCCTCCGCGCCGGCGCCTGGGCTGGCTGCTGCTCGCCGCCGTCGAGTTCGGCTGCGGGATCTGGACGATGCACTTCCTCGCGATGATGGGCTTCGCGGTGACGGGCTCCGCGATCGTCTACAGCGTGCCCAAGACCCTGGCCAGCCTGGCGCTGGCGATCGTCGTCGTCGGCGCCGGCATCCTCTACGTCGGCTACCGGCCGCGTGGCTGGACCACCCTGCTGATCGGCGGGACGGCCACCGGCTGCGGCGTCGCGGCGATGCACTACCTCGGCATGGCCGCCATGCAGGTCCAGGGCCAGGTCTCCTACGACACGGTGATCGTGATCGCCTCGATCGGCATCGCGGTGTTCGCCGCGACGGCCGCGCTCTGGATGACCCTGAACGTGACGGGCTTCGTCGCGTCCATGATCGCCTCGCTGATCGCGGGCGTCGCCGTCACCGCGATGCACTACACCGGCATGGCCGCCGTCTCCGTGCGGCTGGACGCCGCGACCCACGGGGACGGCCTGCCCGCCTCGGAGTTCATCATCCCGCTGGCCGTCGCCATCATGGTCGTCATCTCCGTCGGCGGCTTCGTCCTGACGCTCTCCCCCAACGACACCCTCACCCAGGCCGGCGTCTTCGCCCCGGCGAAGGCCCGTACGACCGCCGGTGCGACGGCCGGTGCGACGGCCGCCACGACCGCCGCCCGTGCGGCCTCCCGCACCGGCACGCACACCGGTCCCCGCACTGGCCCCGCCGAGCGATAACCCGGTTTCGGCCCGCCCCCCGCGGCGCCCCGCCTACAGTGCTGACACCTCGGTGCGGCACTCCGGCGCGGCGCCGCCCTTTTTTGTGCCAACGCCTCCCTCAGGCAAGGAAGTTGCAGCATGCTCGGACACCCACCGGCGTACGGACCGGGTGCGGGTGCGGCCCCCGCCCGTCGCCTCACCGTGCTCGTGGTCGAGGACGACCCGTTCGTCCGCACCGCCCTCATCCGCCACCTCACCGACACCGGCCACGCCGTGCGCAGCGTGGGCACCGCCCTGGAGGCGCTGCGCGAGGTCTCCCAGGTCGGCTGCGACCTGGTGATCCTCGACCTGGGCCTGCCCGACCTGGACGGCGGGGAGGCGCTCAAGATGATCCGCGGCCTCACGAACGTGCCGGTGATCATCTCCACGGCCCGCGACGACGAGACGGGGATCGTCCGGCTGCTCAACGACGGCGCCGACGACTACCTGGTCAAGCCCTTCTCGGTCGAGCACCTCGACGCCCGGATCGCCGCCCTGCTGCGCCGCCTCGGCGCGGGCGCGTCCACGGCCTCCCCGGTGCTGCGCGTGGGCGCGCTGGCGGTGGACGTGCAGCGCCGCGAGGCCGCGCTCCGGGACGCGCCGCTGGACCTCACCCGCCGGGAGTTCGACCTGCTCGCCTTCCTGGCGCGCCGCCCCGGGGTGGTGATCACCCGCAAGGAGATCCTCGCCGAGGTGTGGCACCACACCTACGGCAGCGACCAGACCATCGACGTCCACCTGTCCTGGCTGCGCCGCAAGCTCGGCGAGACGGCCTCCAGCCCCCGCTACCTCCACACCGTCCGGGGCGTGGGCTTCCGGCTGGAGGCCCCCCGGCCGTGAGCTCCCCGACCGCTACCCCCCACTCCTCCGACGGGAGGACAATGATCCACATGGAGAACGTCGAAGGGGCCGAGAAGGAGGCCGAGCGGATCGCGCGCGTCCTGCGGGCACAGATCGCCGAGGGCGCCCGCCCGTGCGGCGCCGCGCTCACCGAGCGGGCCGTCGCCGAGGAGCTGGGCGTCAGCCGGATGCCCGTCCAGGAGGCGATCCGCCGGCTGACCCTGGAGGGACTGCTCGCCCCCGGCCCCCGCCGCTGCGCCGTGGTGCAGGGCCTCACCGACGCCGACCTCGCCCACCTCGACGAGGTCCGCCGCAGCTTCTACGGCCTGGCCGTGCGCCTGGCCGCCACCCGCCGCAGCGACGCGGACCTCGCCGAACTCGCGCCGCTGGCCGGGGCCGCCACCCGCGCCCTGGACGCGGGGGACCCGGAGGGCGCCCGGCAGCAGGCCCTCGCCTTCCGGGACGTCGTGGTGCGCGCCGCCGGCAACCCGCTGCTGGGCCAGGTGCTGGAGATCCTGCGCCGCCGCGGGGCCGCCTGGCGGCCCACGCCCGCCGAGATCGCGATCATGGCCGGCTCCAACGTGGAGCTGCTGGCCGCCGTCGAGGCCGGGGACGCCGAGCGCGCCGAAGCCGCCCTGAACGGCATGATGCGCCGCCGCTGGGAGGCCCGCCGCCGCCAGGTGCTCGGCGAGCTGAACCGCCCCGGCACCGCGCCGGCCGCCACCACCCGTACGGAGACGGTCGAGCACCGGGTGCCGCCGCCGCGGGGCGCCACCGAGCTGGCCGAGGTGACGGAGCTGCTGCGCCGCCAGATCGTCGACGGCACCCGGCCCGCCGGGGCGGAGCTGCGCGAGCGGGCGATCGCCGAGGAGTTCGGCACCAGCCGGATGCCGGTGCGCCAGGCCATCGGCGTGCTGGCGGCCGAGGGCCTGGTCTCCCCCGGGCAGGCCCGCGTCCCGGCCACCGTCTCGCTGCTGGAGGCCCGGGACGTCGCCCTGCTCGCCGAGGTCGACCGCGCGCTGGTCACCCTGGCCGTGCGGGCCGCCGCCCAGCGCTGGACGGACCCGGCGCTGGGCGAACTGGCCCGTCTCGTCGACGCCTCCACCGCCGCCGTGGCCGCCGGGCGCACCGCCGAGGCCCGTACCCACGTCCTCGCCTTCCGGGGCGAGGTCATCGCCACGGCGGGCAACCGGCTGCTGAGCCGCCTGGACGGCTTCGTGCGCAGCCGGGTGGAGCGGGTGCTGTTCCACCGGCCGGACTTCGAGGACCTCGTGCGCGAGCAGCGGGCCCTCTACCGGGCGATCGCCGCCCGCGACCCCGAGCTGGCCGAGGAGATCATCGCGCACAACCGCCGCCTCGCCGAGGTCGCCTGACGGCTCGTCAGACGATCCTGAACGGCGACCCTCCGTACGGGATTCGCCGCCGTCGCGGCCGATGGGGCAGAGTTGCGCCATGAGCGCGGACACCAGGACTCACCCCACCGGCAGACGCCGGCCGGTCCAGCAGCGCAGCCAGGAGCGGTACGGCCGGATCCTGGACGCCTGCGCCGGGCTGCTCGACGAGGTCGGGGCGGGTGCGCTCACCACCAAGGAGGTCGCCCTCCGCGCCCAGGTGCCGATCGGCACGCTGTACCAGTTCTTCGCGGGCAAGGAGGACCTGCTCGCCGCGCTCGCGGGCCGCAACCTCGACCTGTACCTCCAGCGCCTGGACGGCCGGCTGGCCACCGCCGCGCCCGTCGGCCCGGCCTCCTTCACCGACCTCGCGGTGGAGGAGTTCGTCGTCATGAAGCGCACCGTGCCGGGGTTCGGCCAGGTCGACTTCGGCCTCGCCGGGACGGCCGTTCCCTCCGGCGTCCGCGACGACCTGCACCTGCTGGACGCGGGGGTGGACAACAACACGGCCGTCGCGCTGCGCCTCCAGGCGCTCGGCGGCGAGCTGTTCACGGACGGGGACCCGGAGGCGCTGACCCTGGCGCTGAGGGTCGCGCTGGAGGCCGCCGACGCGGTGCTCAAGCTCGCCTTCCGGGGCGACCCGGAGGGCGATCCGGCGCTCATCGCCGAGTGCAAGCGGCTGGTGCGCAGCTACCTGGCGCAACGGCTCCCGACCCCCTGAGGGCGAGCCGTTGCGAGGGTGCTCCCGGCGCAGCACAGTGGATAGCGGAACCGCCCCCGTGCGGGCGCCCGTGACGACCTGAGGAGCACGACCATGCACGCAGCGGTAGGTGACCAGCTCCACATCCACAGCAGCCGGGTGGGCATGGTGGACCAGAAGGGCATCATCACCGAGGTGCGCGGCACCGACGGCGAACCGCCCTACGTCGTCCGTTTCGAGGACGGCCACGAGGGCCTGATCTACCCGGGCCCGGACTGCAACGTCGAACACGTCTCGCGAGCGGCCCGCTGACCCACCGCGCCGCCGAGGCCCCGGCCGCCGAAGGGCGGTGAGCCGGGATGTCCGCCCCCGCCACTCCCCTGCCCGGGGCGCTCGCCGGGCTCGCGCCACTGCTGGACCACTACGGGTACCTCGCGGTGGCGCTGCTCGTGCTGCTCGACAACTGCGGCGTCCCGGTGCCGGGTCAGACGATCCTGATCCTCGCCTCGGTCTACGCGGGCACCGGCCACCTGGACTTCGCGGGCGTGGTGCTGATCGCCTTCGGCGCCGCCGCGCTCGGCAACACCCTCGGCTTCGTGATCGGCCGCACCGGCGGGCGGGCCTTCGTCCACCGCTGGGGCCGCTACATGCTGATCACCCCCGAACGCCTGGGCCGCGCCGAGGGGTTCTTCGCCCGGCACGGCGGCAAGGTCGTCACCGTCGCCCGGTTCGTGGACGGGCTGCGCCAGACCAACGGGATCATCGCCGGGACGACGGGGATGTCCTGGGGGCGGTTCCTGCCGTTCAACCTGCTGGGCGCGGCGCTGTGGACGGGCGTGTGGGCGGGCTTCGGGTACGTGGCGGGCGCCAACATCGGCACGGTGTACCGGACGGCGCTGCGCTACCAGCTCTGGTTCGCCGTCGGGCTGGGGGTGCTGGTCGCGGCCTTCCTGCTGCGCCAGGTGCTGCGCTACCGGCGCCGGCGCCGCGAGGGCGGCGCCGACACCCCTGATCAGCAGGACTAGCCGGGGACTAGCCGAGCGGGAACACCTCGAAGGGCACGGCGAAGCGGGTGCCCAGGCGGCTGCCGGCGCCCCGGCCGAAGCCCTCCAGGAACTCGCGCGGCTCGGCCATCTGCCCGCCGAGCCCGGCCAGGTACGCCTTGTGCTCCTCCAGGGAGGCCACGCCGAGGTCGAAGGTGTCGGTGGTGTCCACGGCGTGCCGGGACTCGGGCGAGGCGGCCGCCCAGATCTGGCGCACGCCGTTCCACGGCTCGTGGCCCTCGTCGAGCAGCTCGCGGAACACCCAGCGGTTGCCCGCGTCCCGGACGGCGTCCAGGGTGGCGCGGCCGACGGCGATGTGGTCGGCCTGGTTGAGGAACACCCCGCCGTAGGTCTCGCGGAAGTTGCTGGTGATCACGACGTCCGGGCGGTGGCGGCGCACCGCGCGGGCGATGTCGCGGCGCAGCGGCAGCCCGTACTCGACGACGCCGTCACGGTGGCCGAGGAACTCGACGGTGTCGACGCCGACGACGCGGGCGGAGGCGATCTGCTCGGCCTCGCGCAGCGGGCCGCACTCCTCGGGGGCGAGGGAGTCGATCCCGGCCTCGCCGCTGGTGACCATCACGTAGACGACCTTCTTGCCCTGGGCCGTCCAGCGGGCGACGGCCGAGGCGCCGCCGTACTCCATGTCGTCGGGGTGGGCGACGACGGCCAGGGCGGTCTGCCAGTCCTCGTCGACGTGCTCGTAGGGCTCGGGGGCCTGTTCCGTCGTCATGCTGCTTCGTCCCTCTCGGTGCGGCTCTCACGATGGCGCCTCCAGCCAACCACGTGCGGTGGAACGCCGCTGCGGCCGGGCGGCCAGCGCGACCGGCCACATCTGGCCGGTCCCGTGACCTGGCCGTCCGTGCCCCGCCCGGCGCATCGTGGAGGCCGACAGGCGGGGAGGAGCGGGGCCGGTGGGCGAATCGTTGGTGCCGGGGGATCCGCGGCAGTTGGGGGGCTTCTACCTCGACGGCCGGCTGGGGTCGGGCGGTCAGGGCGTGGTGTACGAGGGCTACGACGCGAACGGGAGACGCGTCGCGGTCAAGGTGCTGCGCGCCGTGGACGAGGAGGACAGGGAGCGGCTGCGCCGGGAGATCACCGCCTGGCGCAAGGTGGAGCCGTACTGCACCACCCGGGTCCTGGACTCCGATCTGGACGGCGCCGTTCCGTACGTCGTCAGCGAGTACGTGGCCGGGCCGGACCTGCGCCGGGCCGTCCACGGCTCCGGCGCGTACGGGCCGGAGGAGCTGCGGCGGCTCGCCGTCAACCTGGCGGCGGCGCTGGTGGCGATCCACCGGGCCGGGGTGGTGCACCGGGACCTCAAGCCGGAGAACATCCTCCTCGGGCCGGACGGCCCCCGGGTGATCGACTTCGGGATCGCCCGCATCCTGGAGGGCACGGCCACCACCGGCCTGCCGATGGGCACCCTGCGCTACATGCCGCCCGAGCGCTACCGGGGCGACCCCGGCGACGGCCGGGTGGACGTGTGGGGCTGGGCGGCGGTCGTCCTGTTCGCCGCGACCGGACAGGACGCCTTCGACGGCCCCAGCCTCGGGGCCGTGGCGCACCAGGTCGCGACGCACGAGCCCGACACCTCCCGCCTGGAGCAGCCGCTGCGCTCGCTTGTGGCGGCCTCCCTGGCCAAGGACCCGCGGCTGCGGCCCAGCGCCGAGCAGCTGCTGCTGTCCCTGGTGGGGCGCGCCGACCTGGCGGCCGTGGTGGAGGGGGCCGGGCCCGCCGGGCCGCCGCGCGACGCGGCGCCCTCGCGGGCCGAGGTCGCGGAGGCGGCGTTCGCAGGCCTGGACGCGCAGGAGCGGCAGGCCGTGCCGTCGCTGCTGCTGCGGCTCGTGGCCCCGGGGGAACGCGCGGAGGACACGCTCCGCTTCGCGCACCGGGCGGAGTTCGGCGACGACCTCGTCCCCGCGCAGGTGGTGGACCGCGTGCTGGAGGTGTTCACCCGGGCGGGCGTGCTGGTCTGGGAGGAGGACAGGGCGACCTTGGCCACGGCCGCGCTGATCCGCGCCTGGCCCCGGCTGCGCGACTGGGCGGCGGGCGAGCGCGCCGGACTCGCCGTCCACCAGCGCCTCGCCGAGGCGGCGCGGACGTGGACGGGCCACGGGCGCAAGCGCAACGACCTGGTGCAGGGCACCCCGCTGGCGCAGGCCCAGGCCTGGGCGGCGACGGGGCGGCGCCACCTGGTGCTCAACGAGGCCGAGCGGGCGTTCCTGGAGGCCTGCGCGGCGCTGAGCCGCCGCCGGGGGCGGCTGCGGGTGGGTCTGAGCGCGCTGCTGGCGCTGCTGCTGGTGGTCGCGACGGGGGCGGCCGTGGTGGCGTTCCAGCAGCGGAACACGCTGGCCTCGCAGCGTGACCGCGCGACCTCGGCGCAGGTCGCCGGGGAGGCCGAGTCGCTGCGGACGAGCGACCCGCAGCTGGCCCGGCGTCTCTCGGTGGCGGCGGCCGGGCTGGCGGACACGCCGGAGTCCTGGTCGGCGCTGATGGCGACGGACCACCAGAGCGAGCAGGACGCCTTCCGGCTGCCCCCGTTCCAGGACAGGATCGCCGCCCTCGACGACTCGGGCCGCGTGTTCGCCGCCGCCGACGACAACCGGGTGAACGTGTGGGATCTGCACACGCACACCCGTACCGGTTCCTGGACGGCCCCGGCCACCGTCCACGAGATCGCCGTGTCCGCGGACGGGACGACCGCGGCCGTCCTGGCGAACGACGGCATCGCCCGTCTGCTCGACCTCTCCCACGGCGCCCCGGCCCTCCGGGCGGAGACCTTCACCGTCCCCGATCCGAGCCGCGAGTGGCAGCACCACCTCGCTCTCAGCCCGCACGGGACCTACCTCCTGACGGAGATCATCACGAAACCCGGTGCGCCGCACACGGACACCCTGGCCCTGTGGAACGCACGCACGGCAGGTCAACTCGGCGGCGTGTCCACGCCGGTCGACTCCTACTTCCTGCGCTTCGCCTCGTTCTCCGCCGACGAGAGGATCGTGTCCTTCCGCGAGCCGGGCGAGAACCAGCCGTTCCGGTGGGCCTCGCTCCCGGACATGAAACCGCTGCCGGTCCCGCAGACCGGGATCGTCGCCGCGGAGGTCCGCGGACCGATGGTGTTCAGCCCGGACGGGAACCTCGCGGCGGTCGTCGGCGGGCCGGACGAGATCGACGTGCTCAACCGCCCGGAGGGCACCGTCCAGAGGTTGAAGGGACGCCCGGGAATCCTCGACGCCCCGCTGTGGTTCAGCGCCGACGGGCACCACCTCACGCAGGCCGGCGCCATCTGGAAGGTCTGCACGACGGGCGCCATGAGGTGCGACCCCCGGACGACCCCCCTCGTGACGAGTCCGTCCACGGACAGCGACTGCGGCCCGAACTTCGCCTACCGCTTCGCCGACGACGACACCGCGCTGGTGTGCATCGGAGACGACCACGTCGTCCGTCTGCTCGGCGTCCGTGCCTACACCAGGCCTCCCGAGGCGACCAAGGCCTTCTACGCCGGCGACCGCGCGCAGACCAGCCAGGACCGCACGACCGTGGCCGTGCGCACCGACACCGGCTTCGACGTCTGGTCCCTGACCAAGCACGTCAAGTCGTTCGGCCTCACCGCGGAGGGGTGCGAGACCTCCGCGGCCTTCGGGCTCAGCGCCGACGGCCACCGGCTGGCCGCTCAGTGCGGTCGGCGGATCAACGTCTGGGACCTGGCCGCGGAGGGCCGTCCCCAGCTCGCCTCCCTCGGCTCGGCGGCCCCGCCCGAGAAGTCCGGCGCCGTCGACGTCGCCCTGGCCTTCTCCCCCGACGGCGCGTCACTGGCCGTCGAGGAGTCGTGGCCGGACGGAACCGAGTACCTCACCGCCCTGAGCTACTGGGACCTCTCCATCCAGCTCCTGCTGCACACGTCCCGGGAGAGGACCCAGTACCTCGGCGGCCACCCGAACATCCTCTTCCACCCCGACGGACGATCGGTCTTCACCGCTCTCGGGTCCGTCGCGTTCCCCTCGGGCGAGGCCATGGTCAAGGGCCCCGCGGACTTCCAACCGGACGCCGTCGGCGACGACGGCACCCTGTACGCCTCCCCCGACGGTGTCGTGCCCTACCTCCGTTCCTGGGACGCCCGCACTCTCCTGCCCAAGGACGGCCTGCACACCGGCACCGTCCTGCACGGGTTCGTCAGCCGCAGCACCGTCTCACCGGACGGCCGCCTCTTCGCCGCCGTCCAGGAGGTCGGCACCGGCCACTACCAGGTCCAGGTCTGGGACACCGTGAGCCGGACCCCGCTGGGCGTCGCGCTCACCGGCCCCACCCTGGAACCGGTGGCGATCGCCTTCTCGGCGGACGGCACGAGCCTCACCGCCATGGATCTGGAAGGTGCGTTCTTCACCTACCCGATCGCCCCCTCCCTCCTCGTCCACGACCTGTGCGACCGGGCGGGCCCCCTCACCCCCGAGGAGTGGAAGCACTACATCCCCGACATCCCCTACCGCCGCTCCTGCCCCTGACCGCCTTCCCCGCCCAGTTGCCACCCCGAACCGGCGGATGGCAGAGTCGGCCCCCGTTCAACCGATCATGTATCGATGCCAGCGGGGGCATGGTGACGGAACAACTGGGGTCTCTCGTACGGCGGTTGCGCCGGCGGGCGAAACTGACGCAGGAGCAGCTCGCCGCCGCCTCCCTGGTCAGTGTGCGCACCATCCGGCGCCTGGAGACGGGGGAGCGCTTCGACCACCGGATGGGCACGATCGGCCTGATCGCCGACGCGCTGGACGCCACCGACGAGGAGCGCGCCCTGCTGGCCGCCCTCGCGGCCGGGGAGCCGGCGCCGCCGAAGGCGGCGGAGCCCGCCGAGCCCGCGCCGCCCGGGGCGAGGCACCGCCCGCTCCCGCTGGAGGGCGCGCTCGCCGAGGCGGCGGGCAGCCTCGCCCGGGAGCTGCGCCACCGCTGGCAGGGCGAGGAGGACCAGCGGCGCATCCACGACCCGTTCCCGCTGCCCGTGCGCTGGCGCGAGGCCGCCGACGGGCTGCGCGACCGGCCGGAGAGCGTGCAGCGCCTCGGGCCCGGCGGCGTGCCCGCGCCGCTGGACCTCAGCGGGGACATCACGGGGATCGCCGCGCTCCACCGCGGCGTCCCCTCGCGCCGGCTGGTCATCGTCGGGCGGGCGGGCTCCGGGAAGTCCGTCCTCGCCGTCCGGCTGGTCCTCGACCTCCTGGCCGACCGCGCCGAGCAGATCCCGGTGGTCTTCCGGCTCAGCTCCTGGGACCCCGCGCACGTCGCGCTGACGGACTGGATGGAGGAGCAACTCCTCGCCGAGCACCCGGACCTGGCGCGGCGGGCGCCGGGGGAATCCCTCACCCTGGCCGCCGCGCTGATCCGCTCGGACGCGCTGCTGCCCGTCCTGGACGGCTTCGACGAGATCGGGGAGGGGCTGCGCGCCCGGGCCCTGGAGGCGCTCAACGACACGCTGCGCCCGCTCGTCCTGACCAGCCGCCGGGGCGAGCTGGCCGAGGCGATCGCCGCCGTCCACGCGCCCGTCCTGGGCGCCGCCGTCGTCGAGCTGGCCGACCTCACCCCGGAGGACCTGCTCGCCTACCTGCCCCGCACCGGGCGCGCCGAGGACTCGGCGGCCTGGGGCCCGCTGCTGAGCCGGGGCACCGGGGCCGCCGAACGGCTCGCCCGGGCGCTGAGCACGCCCCTGATGACCGCCCTCGCCCGGACGCTGTACGGCGACTCCCCCGGCCAGGACCCGGCCGAACTGCTCGACGAGGAGCGCTTCCCGACCGTGGAGGCCGTCGAGGAGCACCTGCTCGCCGGGTTCGTCCCGGCCCTCTACCGGCGCCGGGCCCCGGGCGCCGGGGAGCCGGCCGCGGGCTGGGACGCCGCCCGCACGCGGCGGTGGCTGGGCCTGCTGGCCCGTCACCTCGACCGCCCCGGCCGGGAGCGGACGGAGCTGGCCTGGTGGCGGCTGCCGGACCTGCTGCCGCGCTCGGCCCGGACCCTCGCCGTCGGCCTGGCCGCCTTCCTCTTCGTCACCGTCCCCGCCTGCACCCTCGGCCTGCTGTTCGACATGACCGCCACCGAGGTCCTCGTCCAGGGCCTGCTGGTCGGGCTGGCCGCCGGGGTCGCCTTCGCCGCCGCCTACGCCCTGACCCTGGCCGTCAACCACGGCGAGAGCTGGAAGCCGACGTACGCGCGCCTGCGCTGGCCCCGGGGCGGGCGGGGCGCGCGCGCCCGCTCGCCCCGCGCCGTCGCCGTCCACCTGGGCTCGCTGTTCCTGGGCTCCTTCGTGCTGGGCGCCGGGTGCGCCGTGGCCAGCTCGACCCAGTGGTTCCTCTTCGACCACCTCTCCCTCGCCAACCCCCGCATCCGGGACACGGCCGTCGCCAACATGACGCTGTTCGGCCTGACCTTCGCCACCGCCACCACGGCCGTGTTCGGGCTGCTGGCCGTGCTCGAATCCCCCATGGACACGGCCTCCGCCGCCTCCCCCGGCCGTCTGCTGGCCGCCAACCGCTCCACCGTCAGCCGCCAGGCCGCCCTGCTGTTCCCCCTGTTCGGCCTCGCCGTCACCGCCGGGGGCACCTGCTGGGTGCGGCTGCTCCAGGGCACCTTCGGCGCCTACGACTGGGGGCTGCAGCGGGCGCTGACCATCGGGGCCATCGGCAGCATCAGCGCCGTCCCCGCGTACGTCCTCGGGTTCACGGCCTGGGGGCAGTGGGTGCTGCTGGTGCGGATCTGGCTGCCGCTCACCGGCCGGCTGCCCTGGGACACCGCCGCCTTCCTGGACGACGCCTACCGGCGCGGCGCGCTGCGCCAGGCCGGGGCCGTCCACCAGTTCCGGCACCTGCGCCTCCAGCGGCACCTGGGCCGCGGGCTTGCCCCTGACGCACGGGTCAGGGGTTAGCGTCCGGGCACCGCGCGGCGGACAGCCCGCCGCCGGCCGCCCCGAAGGAGCACGCTCATGGCCCTGCCCCGCACCTCCCGTGTCGTCCGGCTGACCTCCCTGCCCGAGGGGCTGCCCGCCGCCTCGGACTTCACCGTCGCCGAGGAGCCGCTGGCGGCGCCCGGGCCCGGGGAGGTGCTGGTGCGCAACCGGGCGTTCCTGCTCTTCCCCGGCCTGCGGACGCTGATCGGCGGCGGGGGCCCGGGCGTGCCGCTGGCGCCGCTCGGGGTCGGGGACGCGCTGTTCGGCCCGGCGCTCGGCGAGGTGCTGGCCGCGCCGGAGGACGGGCCGCTGCGGCCGGGGGATCTGGTGACCCACCTGGGCGGCTTCCGGGAGGCCGTCGTCGGGGAGGCCGCGCAGTTCACCCCGGTGCCGGCCGGGTTCCCGCAGCCGCTCGCCCTGGTCTCGACCGCCTCCGCCGGGTACGGCGCGCTGACCCGCACCGCCGGGGTCCGCGAAGGGGACGTGGTGCTGGTGACGGCCGCCTCGGGCGCGGTCGGCTCGCTCGCCGGGCAGATCGCCCGGCTGCTGGGCGCCGGCCGGGTCATCGGCACCACCCGCTCGGAGGGGAAGGCGAAGCGCCTGGTCGAGGAACTCGGGTACGACGCCGTGCTGGTGGGCGGCGGGCGGCCCTTCGCCGAGCAGCTGGCCGAGGCGGCGCCCGAGGGCCTGGACGTGGTGCTGGACCTCGTCGGCGGCGAGCAGCTGGGCGCCGCCGTGGACGCCGCCCGCCGGGGCGCCCGCTTCGCGCTGGTCGGGGCGATCGCCGGGCAGCTCGACCCCGGGCTCCCGGGCGGCGGGGCGCCGGCCGTGCTGGACACCTTCCGGATCGGCACCCTGGGCCTGAGCCTGCGCGGGTTCACGATCCTGGACCACCCCGATCTGGAGGCCGAGTGGCGCGAGCGCCTGGCCGGCTGGCTGCGCGAGGGGCGGATCGTCTTCCCGTACACCTCCGTCGCGGGCATCGATCGGGCGCCCGAGGCGTTGAACACCCTGTTCACCGAGGGAGGGTTCGGGGCGACCGTCGTGGAGCTCTGACCGGGAGGGGGAGTCGATGCGGATCGGCGACGCGGCAGCGGCGGCGGGCACCACGCCCAGGGCGCTGCGCTTCTACGAACAGCGGGGGCTGCTGCCGCCACCGGTGCGCACCGCCTCGGGGCAGCGCGAGTACGGTCTCTCGGAGGTCGCCCGGGTGCGGGTGATCCGCGAACTGCTGGCCGTGGGGCTGACGGTGGACGACCTGGCCAGCCGGGTGCACCGGCTGGAAGGGCTGCTGGAGGACCCTCCGCGGCGCTGCTCGGGCGGCGCCGGGCCGGAGACCTTCGCCCCGGTGATCACCGCCCGCCTCGCCGCGCTGGACGGCGAGATCGCCCGGCTGACGGCCCTGAGGGAGCGGCTCGCCCGGCACGCCGCGACGGGGGGAGCGGCGGTGCCGGGCGAGGTCTGAGGGGGCGGTCAGCCGCCGTCGCGCGGCCCCGGGACGTGCGGGAGGCTCCCGCCGACGACGCTGTGGGGCAGCGGCTCGAAGCCGTTGAAGCCCCGGGTGGTGTAGGCGGTGGCGTACGCGCCGCAGGAGTGGATCCACACCGGGTCGCCGGAGGCGAGGGCGCGGGGCACCCGTACCCGGCCCTCCTCCTCGTCGAAGGCGTCGTCGCTGTCGCAGGTCGGGCCGGCGACGACGGCGTTGACGAACTGGCCGCCGGGGTGGGTCGGGAACTCCAGGCGGTACTGCAACTGGTCCATCTCGTACAGGCCGTTGAACTTGCCGCAGCTGAGGTAGAGCCAGTCCTCGCGGGTGCCGTCCAGCTGGTGGCGGGAGGTGAGCCGGGCGACGTGGGCGCGGATGGCGCCGTGGTCGGCGACGAGGTGACGGCCGGGCTCGACGAGGAACTCCAGCGGGACGGCGCTCACCGCGCTCAGCCGGGCCATGCCCTCGCGCAGCACGGCGAACATCTTGTCCAGCGGCGGCTCCAGGGCGCGGCCGTGCCGGTCGAGGACTCCGAGGGCGGGCAGGCCGCCGCCGAGGTTGATCCGGTCCGGGGTGATGCCGCGCCAGTTGAGGGCCTCCAGCACCTCCTCCAGGGAGTCGACGGCGGCCGTCCAGGCCTCGGCGGTCAGCTGCTGGGAGCCGACGTGCACGCTCAGGCCGGTGGGCTCCAGGCCCGCCGTGCGGGCGGCGTCCATGACGCGCAGCGCGTCCTCGGGCGAGCAGCCGAACTTGCGGCTCAGGCCCCACAGGGCGCCGTCCCCGGTGGTGGCGATGCGGCAGAACACCCGGGCGCCGGGCGCGTGTCGGGCGATCGCGGCGACGTCCTCCAGGCTGTCGGTGGCGAAGTCGCGCACCCCCAGCCGGTAGGCCTCGGCGATGTTCACGTCCGACTTGACGGTGTTGCCGTAGTGGATCAGCTCGGGCGGCACGCCGGTGCGCAGCGCCTGGTCGATCTCCTGCGGCCCGGCGGCGTCGAACCCGGCGCCGAGGGCGGCGAGGTGGGCGAGCACCTCGTCCAGCGGGCAGGCCTTCATGGCGAACCGGACGGCCACGCCCGGCAGTTCGGCGAGCAGGTCGGTGTACTGGCGGGCGATGCCGTCGAGGTCGTAGACGATCCGGTCCTCGGTGCTGGCGGTCAGCGCGGCGCGCAGGGCCGTGCGGTCGTGCCGCTCGGCGTCGGGCGCGACGGTGGTGTGCACGGCGACGTGGGCGGTCGGGGCCCGGTGGGTGGTCGTGGTGCTCAGATGGTTCAGAGGGTTCAGAGGGTTCTGGCGCGGCACGTGGTTGCTCCCTCCTCGGGGAGCACCCGCGGCGGGCGCTCCTTTCGCGGTGAGCCCTGGGCTCGGCATGGCCTGCACTCCATGGTTCGTAGTCGATGCAGCGCTTTCCTGGAACGCTGCCGCGGGTACGGCGAGCCCTCGGTGACCGCTCGGCGGCGCCGCCGGAATGGGGACCGCTCGCTGAAAGCCCGGTCCGCACACATTCCTTCTCGCCGTCGGCCCCGAGCGTCGACTGCCGACGCCTCAGGTGGCCAACTCGCCCGTCCGACAGGGCCTCTCACCTTGCCTCAGCACTCGCCGGACCACGCGCCTCCTACGTTGGACTAGACCAACTTATGGTGTCAACCCTTTCCCGCGGGTTACCGATTGGGAAATCTCCGCAGTTCCCGGGAGCCCTCATGGACCCTTTATGTTTCGGCGTCTGACATAACCAGGAAT
The DNA here is from genome assembly GCF_044767945.1 of Kitasatospora sp. NPDC101183. Taxonomy (NCBI): domain Bacteria; kingdom Bacillati; phylum Actinomycetota; class Actinomycetes; order Kitasatosporales; family Streptomycetaceae; genus Kitasatospora; species Kitasatospora sp. NPDC101183. The sequence goes on from NZ_JBIWOW010000013.1 coordinate 41,850, forward strand.
ATGTTTCAACAATTGACATACGCGCGAGAAAACTGAACCGTAACCACACGTTCCGCCGTTGGCGCACCCGCCCTCCAGGGCGCACCGTGGATCTGTGCCACCGCCCCGAGCCCGCGCCCTCGCCCCGCCCAGCTGGCTGACCGCGGGCCTGCGGCCGCGCGCCGCGCCGATCCCCTGGGCGGCCGTCGCCCGGGCCTCCGTCGCCCTCTCCGTGCCACTGGCCGTGGGCACCGCCACCGGGCGGCCCGGCTACGGCGCGCTGGTGTCGATGGGCGCGCTGTCCGCCGTCATCGGGGACACCGCCGACGCGTACCGGATGCGGGTCTTCAACATCGCCGTCCCCCAACTGGTCGGCGCCGGCGGCCTGCTGCTCGGCACTCTGGTCCACGGCAGCGGCTGGACGGCCGTGGCCGCGCTGACCGGCGTCGCCCTCGTCTCCGGGATGATCTCCTCCATCGGCGCCGTCGCCTCCGTCTCCGGGCTGCTCCTGCTGCTCAACGCCGTCGTCGGCGCCGGGCTGCCGATGCCCCCGCCCTGGTGGCTGCCGCCCGCCCTGCTGCTGCTCGGCGGCCTCGGGGTCCTCGCCCTCACCCTGCTCGCCTGGCCGCTGCGCGGCGGGGTGCCCGAACGGGCGGAGGTGGCCGACACCTACCGGGCCGTCGCCGAGCTGCTGGAGGCCACCGGCACCGAGGAGTACGAGCCCCGGCGGCGGGCCCTCACCCAGTCCCTCGACCAGTCCTACGACCTGCTGCTGGCCCGCCGCGCCCGCCGCCACGGGCGCTCCCCCACCCTGGTGCGGCTGCTCGCGCAGCTCAACGCGCTGATCCCGGTGGTCGAGGCGGCCGCGGCCGTCCAGTACCGGCCGCCGGAGCTCGGCCGGCTGCCCGCCGCCTACCCGCAGGCCGTACGGCGGCTGGCCGAGGCCGTCGCGCGGGGGCGCGCCGGTCCGACGCCCGGGCCGGGCCTGCCCGAGGCCGTCGGGCCGTCCACGCTGGCGCTGGAGGAGGCGATCGGGCACGCGGCCTCCGTCGTCCGCGAGCCCGAGCCGGACCCGTACGCCACCGCCGACCGGCTCGGCCGGCCCGCCGCCGTCGAGGTCCGGGCCCGCCGGGCCGTGCGGGCGCTGCTGCTGTCCGGCGCGTCCTGGCGGTACGGGCTGCGGCTGGCGCTGTGCATCGGGATCGCGCAGGTCCTGGTGTCGGTGATCGCGGTGCCCCGCTCGTACTGGGTCTCGCTGACGGTGACCTTCGTGCTGAAGCCGGACTTCGGCTCGGTGTTCTCCCGCGCGGTGCTGCGCGCCCTCGGCACGGCGGCCGGGCTGCTGATCGCCGCGCCCGTCCTCGCGGAGGTGCCGCACGGCTGGTGGGACGTGCCGGTGATGGCCGTCCTCGCCACGCTGATCCCGGCGCTGTCCGCGAAGGGGTACGCGTTCCAGACCGCCGCCATCACCCCGGTGATCCTGCTGCTGTCCGACCTGCTCAACCACCAGGGCTTCCACCTGGTGCTGCCCCGGCTGTACGACTCGCTGATCGGCTGCGGGATCGCGCTGGTCGCCGGGTACCTGCTGTGGCCGGAGTCCTGGCACACCCGCATCGGGGACCGGCTCGCCGACGCCGTCCAGGACACCGCCGCGTACGTCGCGCTGGCCTTCACCGACGGGCCGGGCCGCGACGGGCCCGCCCGGGCCCGCTACCGGCGCCGCCTCTACCGGGACCTCGCCACCGTGCGCAGCGAGTTCCAGCGGGCGCTGACCGAGCCGCCGCCGGTGGGGGCCCGCGCGGAGGCCTGGTGGCCGCTGGTGATCGCGGTGGAGCGGATCGTGGACACCACCACGGCCACCCGCGTCCGGGTGGAGCACGGCGCCCCCGTCCCGACCCCGGCCGAGGTCGCGGCCGTCACCGCCGACCTGACGGCCCTCGCCACCGCCCTGCGCACCGGCGCGCCCCCGCCCGCCGGCCCGCCCACCCCGCTCCCGCCGGCCTGCGCCCTCGCGCCGCTCCACCACGAGGTGCACTCCGCCCACGCCATCGCGGCCGGCTGAGGGGCGGGGGCGGCCGGGGGCTCGTCAGTCCTGGATGCGGCGCCAGGGGCGGTCGGCCTCCAGCGCGTAGGCCAGCTCCAGCAGCAGGCGCTCCTGCCCGTGGGCGGCCGAGAGGTGGACGCCGACGGGCAGGCCCGCCGGGGTGGCGGCGGTGGGCAGGGCGATGGCGGGGCCGCCGGTGACGTTGTTGACCGGGGTGAAGGCCACGTACCGGAGCAGGCGCTCGATCAGCTCCTCGTACGGCACGTTGGGGCTCAGGTGGCCCAGCGGCGGGGCCGTGTGGGCGAGCACCGGGGACAGGACGGCGTCGTGCTCCCGGAAGATCCCCGCGTACACCTCCTCGGCCCGCCGCAGCCGCCGCAGCACGCCCGGGAGGCGGCGGTACTCGGACCGGAAGTGGCGCCGCAGGCCCGTGGTGAGCCCGTCGAGGCGGCCGACCCGGAAGCCCGGGTCGAGCATCAGCGGGCCGCTGACGGCGATGGCCCAGGCGATGTAGCCCCAGTACGAGATGAAGTCCCGCGAGAACTCCTCCCCGAAGGGCAGCGTCATGGGCTCCACCCGGTGCCCCATCGCCTCCAGCCGTCCCGCCGTCTCCTCGACCGCCCGGCGGGTCTGCTCGTCGGTCTCGGCGATCGGCGAGTCCACCACCAGCCCGATCCGCAGCCGCCGCTCCCCCGGCCCCTCGACGTGCCCGATCGGCGGCAACTTCGGGTTGCGGTGGTGGAGTTCGGCGGCGGCGTAGAACGCGGCGGTGTCCCGCACGCTGCGGGTGAGCACGCCGTCCGTCACCAGGTCGATCGGCAGCTTGCCGCCCTGCGCGTTGCCGACCAGCCGCCCCCGGGTGGGCTTGAGCCCGACGAGCCCGCAGCAGGCGGCGGGGATGCGGATGGACCCGCCGCCGTCGTTGGCGTGCGCGATCGGCACGACCCCGGCCGCGACCAGCGCGGCCGACCCGCCGGAGGAGGCGCCCGCCGAGTGCCCGGGCTCCCAGGGGTTGCGTACGGGCTCGGCGGCCGCGAACTCGGTGGAGGCGTTGAGCCCGAACTCGGGCAGCCGGGTCTTGCCGAGCACGGCGAGGCCGGTGGAGAGGAACTGGTCGGCGAAGCGGGCGTTGCGGCGGGCCGGGCGGGCGCGGAACGCGGCGCTGCCCATGCCGGTCGGCACCCCGCGCAGGTCGACGTTGTCCTTGAGGTACGTCGGCACGCCCCACAGCGGGCCGCCGATCCCCTCCCGGCTGATCCGCGGCCGGTCGTGGTGGTCGTGGGCGACGGGGGCGAGCGCGGCGTCGATCCGGGCGGCGCGCGCGACGGCGGCCGCGACCAGCTCCCGGGGCCCGGCCCCACCCGTGCGCACCAGGTCCGCCAGGGCGACGGCGTCGTGCTCGCCGAGGGCGTCGTCCGCGAAGGCGTGGACGCGCTGCTCGCTCATCCCCACTCCTGTTCCCGCCGGTCCCGGGCCGCGCGGCGCGCGGGGCCGACGATCGTTACTGACGGGTAGTCCCGCGCGGCTTGGCAGTCTAGGCCGCCGCCCGCACGGCCGGAAGGCCCCGTCCGCCACCGCCCCGCCACCACCCCGGGAGCGCACGGGCGTTCGGCACACGCCCCCGCGCTCGCTCCGGCCGCCGGTCCTCCCCCGCCCCACCGGCGAGCACCGGGGCGTTTCGCCGGAGGCCAGCGGGATACACCCGGACACGAACCGTTCCACCGGCCCTCCCGCACCAAGGTGACGCCCGTGCCCCTCCCGTACCCGACCACCGCACCGCACTTCACCGCCGTCGACGCGCCCGGCGCCCTCCCCCTGCTCGGGCACGCCCCCGCGTTCGTCCGCCGCCCGTACGCCTTCGTCGCGGGCCTCGCCGCCCACGGGGACCTCGTCCGGCTGCGGCTCGGCCCGCTGGAGGCGTACGTGGTCTGCCACCCCGAGCTGGTGCGCACGCTCCTCACCGACGACCGCACCTTCGACAAGGGCGGCGTCATCCTCGACAAGGCCCGCGAGGTCATGGGCCACGGCCTCGCCACCTGCCCGGCCGCCGCCCACCGCCGCCAGCGCCGGATGCTCCAGCCCGCCTTCCAGCGCGGCCGCCTGCCCGGCTACGCGGCGCTGATGTCCGAGGAGATCGACGCCACCACCGCCCCCTGGAGCGAGGGCGACGTCATCGACGTGCCCGCCGCCATGTACCGCCTCGCCACCGCCGTCACCGCCCGCTGCCTCTTCGCCGCCCACGACCGCGCCGGCGAACTGCCCGTCCACCGCTGCATGGACGAGGTCTCCCGCGGCGTCGCCCGCCGGATGATGCTGCCCCTGCCCGGCGTCGACCGGCTGCCCACCCCCGGCAACCTGCGCTTCCGCCACGCCCGCCGCGACATGCTGGAGATCACCCGCCGCCTCATCGCCGACTACCGCGCCGACGGCACCGACCACCACGACCTGCTCTCCATGCTGCTCGGCGCCCTCGACGAGGACGGGCGCGGCCTCACCGACCCCGAGATCCACGACCAGGTCGTCACCTTCCTGCTCGCCGGCATGGAGACCACCGCCGCCACCCTCTCCTGGGCCTGGACGCTGCTCGCCGCCAACCCCGCCGTCCGCGACCGCATGCACAGCGAGCTCGACACCGTCCTCGACGGCCGCCGCGCCCGCCACGAGGACCTCCCCCACCTGCCGCTCACGGCCAGGATCGTCTCCGAGACGCTGCGCCTCTACCCCGTCGCCTGGCTGCTCAGCCGCACCACCTCCACCGAGACGGAACTCGCCGGCCGCCGCCTGCCCGCCGGCACCACCCTGCTGTTCAGCCCGCACCTGCTGCACCGCCGCGCCGACCTCTACCCCTGCCCGGACCGCTTCGACCCGGACCGCTGGCTCACCACCACCCGCCCCGCCCCCGGCACCTACCTGCCCTTCGGCCTCGGCGCCCGCCGCTGCATCGGCGACGCGTTCGGCACCGCCGAGGCCTGCCTCGCCCTCGCCACCATCGCCTCCCGCTGGACGCTCACCCCCACCCCCGGCCGCCCCGTCCGCCCCGCCCGCCGGGCCTCGATGACCCCGCGCCCCTTCACCGCCACCCTCGCCCGCCGGGCCCGGTGACGCACGCGGCACACAACGGTGATCATCACCCGGTACCGTGCCGGACATGACCCCACCCGATCGGCGGCGCCGGCCCCTGCACCGGCTGCTCCGCTTCCTGCGGACGTACCCGCGCCGCTCGCCGCTGACCCTGTGCTACGTCGTGCTGCTCGTCATCAGCCACTACTGGTTCGAGGACTTCCTCACGCCCGAACGGGCCGACGAGCTGCGCGCGTACGTCAGCACCAACCTGGACAACCTGCCCGACCACCCCGTCCGGGCCATGGTCGGCAGCGCCCTGCTCTACGACGGCACCCTCACCGACGTCACCTCCCCCGGCTTCGGCGGCACCCTGATCACCCTGGGCATCGGCGTCTGCGGCTGCCTGGCCTGGATCGAGCGCCGCTGGGGCTCCCTGCGGGCGCTGGGCGTCTTCCTCGGCGGGCACGTGCTCGCCACGCTGATCACCGCCGTGGTCATCCTGCTCGCGCTGGGCCAGGGCTGGTACCCGGAGGATGTCCGTTCCTCCTACGACTACGGGATCAGCTACGGCGCCCAGACCGTCCTCGCCGTCGCCGTCCTCGCCGTCCCCCGCTGGGCCCGCCTGCCCTGGGCCGCCTTCGTGGTGGCCTGGCCGCTCGGCGGCGACGGCGACTGGCCGGGCCCCCTGCCGGAGTTCACCACCGTCGGCCACCTGGTGGCGGCCACCCTCGGCTTCGCCCTGGCCGCCGCCACCGCCCCGGCCCGCACCGCCCGGCGGGCGGCCCTGGCCCCCAACCCCCGTACGGTGGACAGGGGTTAGGACTTGGGCTTCTCCGCGAGGGTGGTGAGCAGCCGCTCGATGACGTCCAGCCGCTGCCGCAGCTCCTCCACGTCCCCCCGGGTCGCGGACTGCTCGGCCGCCTTGAGCGTCACCAGCAGCTGCCCGTCCGGCTCCAGCCGGGCGCGGGCCACGTCGCTCACGTTGTCGCCGTTCTGCACCCGGATCGCGTGCTCCAGCTCCGACGGGCGCAGCGACAGCCCGCGCAGCGCCCCGGGCACCAGCTTCCCGTCGCGCACGACGGTGGTCGGCGTGCCCTCCAGCCAGCGGGCGGCGCGCGGGCTCCGCGCCAGCCGGCGGGTGACGCCGGAGTTCACGGCGATCAGCGTGGCGGCCCCGATCGCGCCGCCCACCAGGCTGTTGTCGTTGCCGATGATCGCGTTCTGCACCACGTTGGAGAGCAGGAACACGACCACCATGTCGAAGGTGTTCAGCCCGGCCAGCCCGCGCTTCCCCGCCAGCCGGAACAGGATGAGGATCAACGCGTAGACCGCGATCGTGCGGAGGATCTTCTCCGCGATCGGGATCTGGACGATCACCAGGTCGTTCCACACAGCCGCACCCCTTCCGAGGGTCCTTCGGGAATCGGGCTGAATGTACCGCTGTCGCGCCGTACCGGTCGGCGGCCTTCCGGAACCGGCGTGGGTTGACGAACTGTCAGGGCCGCAACATTGCAAGAACTGTCCGGAAGGTGATCGTCAGCCCGCCGGGCGAGCCCGTGACCTGCACCGTCACGGGAACACCACACTGCTTCCGGTCGGAATTGGTCTCGACCATTGCCCTTCCTTCACATTCGGAGGAGGCTCCTCGACGAAGTGCGGGGGCGCAGGCCCCGGCGCTCGTCTATGGGAGGAAGACCACACATGTCCCTTCGCAAGGCATTCTCCGCCCTGGCCGTGACCGGAATCGTGGCGGGCGGCGCCCTGATCGCCGCCCCGGCCGCCCAGGCTTCCACCTACACCTACATCGGCATCTACCCGACCGCCGCCGCCTGCCGGACGGCCGGCGAGGCGTACGTGAGCAGCCACCGGGCCGTCGTCTACTTCTGCGACACCACCACCGAGACGGGCCCGGCGCGGCTCTCCGTGGTCCTCTACTGAGCCGGCCGGCACCGGGGGCAGCACCGGAGCAGCACCGGAGCCCGGCGGCCGGACAGGAACGGCCGCGGCCGGTCTCCCCGGGGGAGGCCGGCCGCGGCTGTCGCGGACAGGTCTAGCCCCGCCGCTTCGGCTTGCCCCGGCCCTTCGGGGCCGCCGCGCCGCCGCGGGCCCTCTGGGGCGCGCCACCCTTCTTCGCCGGGCTCTTGGCCTGGCCCTTCGCCTGCCCGCCGCCCGGATGCGGCTTGCGCGGCGCGGAGGCCTTCCCGGCCCGTTCCCCGGCGGACGGCTGCTGCTGCCCGGCGCCGCGCCCGCGCGAGCTGTTGACCGTACGGCCCCGGACGATCCCGATGAACTCCTCCACCAGGTCCGTGGTCCGCTCCTCCAGCCAGGACAGCGCCACCTTCGACTGCGCCGCCGCCGGAGCGGGCCGGTACGTGAGGTCCTTGCGGTGGTGCAGCCGCGCCAGCGACTGCGGCACCAGCAGCACGCCCACATTGGCCGCCACCAGCTCGATCGCGTCCGCCGTCGTCTGCGGCCGCTCGACGGCCGCCCGCCCGGGCAGGGTCTCGGCGGTGTACCCGAGCGTGTCGTCCAGCGGGTGGAAGACCACCTCCTCCGCCAGGTCCTCCAGCGCGACCTCCTCGGCGGCGGCCAGCCAGTGGTCCTTCGGGAAGACGACGACGGTCGCCTCCTCGTACAGCGGGATCGCGCTCAGCACGTCCTTGTCCACGGGCAGCCGGATCAGCCCGGCGTCCACCCCGCCCTCCCGCACCGTCCGCTCGCCCTCCGTCGACGCGACCGCCACCAGCTCCAGCCGCACGTCCGGAATCCGCTCCGCCCACACTCCGACCCACTTCCCGGGGGTCACCCCGGGCACGTACGCGAGCTTGAACGACGGGTTCACCTGCATCTCAGTCACAGGGCAAGGCTACCGACCGTGACCGGGAGCGCCCGCCGGCTCCCTTACCCTTGTTCGTATGACATCGCTCAAGCAGAAGACCAGCCAGACCATGAAGCCGGCCACGGCGGCCAAGAAGCTGGGGATCTACCTCGACGCGGCGCCGACCGACTTCCAGGAGGGCGTGGTCTCCCGCGAGGAGCTCAGCGCGCTGCAGGCCGAGCCGCCGCAGTGGCTCCAGGAGCTGCGGGAGAACGGGCCGCACCCGCGTCCGGTCGTGGCGGCGAAGCTCGGCATCACCATCTCGGGCCTGGCCCGGGGCGGGGTGAAGGAGGCGCTCACCACGGAGGAGATCGAGGCGATCAAGGCCGAGAACCCGCTGTGGCTCCAGCACGAGCGCGCCAACCAGGTGGACGTGCGCAAGGAGACCGTGCGCGTCAAGGAGAAGCACGCCAAGGAGGCCGCCGAGAAGGCCGCCAAGGAGGCCGGGGCCGCGAAGGGCCGCTGAGCCCGGGTCCCGTAGCAGTAGCGGTACCAGCGCCGACGCCCGTCCCCGGACGGGCGTCGGCGCTTTCGTGTGCCCGGGAGGGGCCGACACGCGGGGGTGGGGGGAGGCGGTGGGGCGAAGGGTCGGACACGAAGGGGCGGCGAAACGATTCCGCGCGCCCGCCCCGGGCCTCTCGCGCCGTCCCGTCAGCGGACGCGACGTCACTCCTTCGGCCCCGTCGACACGGTAGTGTCCGCTGGCGCGGCCCGCGTCCGGAACCCCTTCCGGCCAGGTCGTGCAGCCCCACCGCATCGACCTGGAGGAACCCCCGTGCCGGCTCCCGCCCGCGCCGCCCTGGCCATAGCCGCGGCCGCACTGCTCGCCGCAGCCACCGCAGGCTGCTCGTCCGGCGGCGGCCACAGCGCCAAGCCGGCCGAGGGCAAGTCCGGCGCCCACAGCGCCGCCGCCACCGGTGAGGCCGCCGCCCCGCCCGCGCAGGCCGCGATCGTCACCGGGCCCGGCCCGAAGAGCTCGTACGACGTCCAGCCGCAGCCCGCGGCCGGCAGCTGCCACTACCGGTACACCGCCGACAAGCAGCCGCTGCCCGACCCGAACTGCACCCCCGGCGCGATCAGCCCGGCCGTCACCCAGGCCACCGTCAACGACACCATCTGCAAGCCGGGCGGCTACACCTCCACCATCCGCCCGCCGGCGAACATCACCGGCAAGGAGAAGGCGGAGAACGCCAAGTCCTACGGCTACACCGGGCCGATGAACGACGCCGAGTACGACCACCTGATCAGCCTGCAGCTCGGCGGCGACCCCAACGACCCGCGCAACCTCTGGGTGCAGCCGCCCTCCCCCGACCACGTGCCGGGCAAGGGCCCCAACAACCCGAAGGACTCGGTGGAGACCCACCTCCACACGGCGATCTGCAAGGGCCAGACCACCCTGGCCGCCGCCCAGCAGGCGATCGCCACCGACTGGACGACGGCCGAGGCCAAGCTCGGCATCGCCAAGGCCGGTGCCCCGGCGCCGAGTTCGGCCCCGGACGGGGACGGCGAGTAGCGCCCGAGCGCCTAGAGGGACTCGACCAGCTCGGCGATCGCGTCGAACGGCCGGTACCGCTCCAGCTCCTCGCGCAGCGCGAGGGCGCGCTCGCGGTAGCGGCCGTCGCCGAGCACCTCGCCGACCGCCCGGCCGACCTGCTCGGGCTCCGGGCGGCCGGTGCGCAGGTCGATGCCCACGCCCGTCCAGCGCACCCGGGCCGCGACCTCCGGCTTGTCCTCGCTCGCCCCGGCGACCACCAGCGGGACGCCGTGGCGCAGCGCGTTCTGCACCCCGCCGTAGCCGCCGTTGCTGACCAGCACGTCGGTGAGCGGCAGCAGCCGCTCGAACGGGACGTACCCGGCGGCCCGGGCGTTGTCGGGCAGCCGCCCGCCCAGCAGCTCCGTCAACTCCCGTGGCCCGTCCGGGCGTCCGGTGGCGGCGACCACCAGCACGTCCTGCCCGGCGAGGGCGGTGACGGCCGGGGCGACCAGCGCGCCGAGGTCGTCGTTGGCGAGGGTGCCCTGGGTCACCACGACCACCGGGCGGCCCTGGGAGAGCTGCGGCCACCAGTCGGGCAGCGGCTGCTCCTCGCCGAGGTGGCCGACGATGCCGGGCAGCGCGCCGATCATCCGGAAGGTCGCGGGGGCGTCGCCGCGCGGGTACTCGAAGCCGGGCACGGTCAGCTGGAGGAAGTGGTCCGGGACGACGACCGGCGCCAGCCCGCGCGGACCCTCGGGCAGGCGCACGCCCAGCCCGGCGTACACCTCCTCCGTGTACCGCCGCAGCGGCTCGCCCCGGCGCTCCGCCTCCTCCCGCAGCGCCCGGTTGCGCTCCCGGCCCTCCTCGCCGGGCAGCGGGGTCAGCGCCAGGCCGAAGGGCGCGGTGTCCGCGCTCGGCAGCAGCGGCGGCGTCACGCCGATGCCGATCAGCGCCGGGCGCTCGGCCCTCGGGCGGCTCAGCGCCAGCGGCAGCACGCCCTGCACGAAGGCGTCCGCGAGGACGGCGTCCGCCGGGAACTCCTCCAGCAGGGCGAGCAGCGCGCGGTACTGGTGCGGGATCGGGTCGGTGAAGACGCGCCGGGCGTCGAAGGCCAGCCGCTCGGGCCCGGGGGCGAGGGCCGCCCGACCGGGGAAGCTCGCGTCGAGGTCGCGGTCGTCGAAGTCCGCCTCCGGGGGCAGGGCGACGAAGCGCACCCCGGCCCGCCCGGCCGCCCCGGCGAAGCGGGCGCCGCCGAGGAAGACCACCTCGTGGCCCCGGGCGGCGAGGTCGGCGGAGACGGCGAGCAGCGGGCCGGTGTGGCCGTGGGCGGGGATCGCGGTGGTGATGATCCTGGACACGTCGTGGCTCCTGTGGTGGTCGGTTGACGGGCTCGTCCGCGCGGGGCTCACCGGTCCGGGCTCATCTGTCCGGGGCTCACCGGCCCAGGACGGCGCCGCCGTTGAGGCCGATCACCTGGCCGGTGAGGTACCCGGCCGCCGGGGAGGCGAGGTAGGCGACGGCCTCCGCGACGTCCTCCGGGGTGCCGGCGCGGCCGACCAGGGTGTCGGCGACCTTGCGCGCGTGGAAGTCCTCGCTCCAGCCCTCGCCGAAGATCTCGGTGTCCTGGACGTAGCCGGGCGCGAGGACGTTCACGGTGACGCCGTCCGGGCCCAACTGCCGTGCCAGGCCGAAGGCCCAGCCGTGCAGGGCGGCCTTCGCCGCCGCGTACGAACCGGCCGAGTGCGGGCCGGAGCCGCCGCGCTGGGCGGCGGCTGAGCTGATCACCACGAGCCGGCCGCCCGGGCGGGCGAGGTGGGGCTGCAGGGCGGTGGTCAGGAGGACGGCGGTGAGCAGGTTGGCGTCCAGGTCGCGGCGCCAGGCTCCGGCCAGGGCGGCGAGGGAGTCGTCCTCGGGCGGGGTGACGGTGGCTCCGGCGTTGTTCACCAGCACGTCCACCGGGCCGAGTTCGGCGATCCGGGCGGCCAGGTGCTCGACGGCGGCGGGGTCGGTCAGGTCGCCGGGCAGGGGCGTCACCGGGCCGCCGATCTCCTGCGCCGCGCGCTCCAGCACGGCCGCCCGGCGGCCGAGGACCACCACCCGGTGCCCGTCGGCCACGAGCCGGGCGGCGATCGCCCGCCCGATCCCGCTGCCGCCCCCGGACACCACCGCGAGCCGACGCCCCGTCACCCCCGCCATGCGCACGCCCCCTCCGCTTCGCACACGTCTGCCCGCCACCGTAACCGGCGCGCCCCGGGGGCAGTACGTGATCTTCCCCACCCGCCTCCGGGACCCGTGTGGGGGCCGGAGGGACTCAGGCCTGGTCGGGGCCGATGGGGAGGACGCGCTTGTGGGCGGTGCGGCGGTAGTGGGCGACGACGGTGGCGGCGGCCTCGGGGCTGACCGGGCGGCCCTCCAGGTAGTCGTCGAGCTGCTCGTACGTCACGCCGAGGGCCCGCTCGTCGGGCTTGCCCGGGTCGAGGTCCTCCAGGTCGGCGGTGGGCACCTTCCAGACCAGCTCCTCCGGTGCGCCCAACGCCCCGGCCACGGCGCGGACCTGACGCTTCGTCAGGCCGGAGAGCGGCACCACGTCCGCCGCGCCGTCGCCGAACTTGGTGAAGAAGCCGACCGCCGCCTCCGCCGCATGGTCGGTGCCGACCACGAGCCCGCCCTTGGCCCCGGCGGCGGCGTACTGCACGACCATCCGCTGGCGCGCCTTGACGTTGCCGCGCACGAAGTCCTGGTGCGCGTGGTCCCCGTAGGTGAGCCCGGCCACGGCCAGGGCGTCCAGGGCGGCGTCCGTCGCGGGCTTGATGTCGACGGTGAGCACCTCGTCCGCGCGGATGAAGTCCAGCGCCCGCTGCGCGTCCGCCTCGTCGGCCTGGACGCCGTACGGCAGCCGCATCGCGCAGAACGCGGCCTCGTACCCCTCCTCGCGCAGCCGCTCGACGGCGAGCTGGCACAGCCGGCCGGCGGTGGTGGAGTCCACCCCGCCGCTGATGCCGAGGACGAGGCTGCGGGCGCCCGCGCCCCGGAGCTGGGCGGCGAGGAAGGCGACGCGGCGCTCGGCCTCCTTGGCCGGGTCCTCGACGGCGGCCACGCCGAGGGCGCGGGCGATCTCCCGCTGGACGTCGAGCTCAGTGGTTCCGGACACCATCCACCCCGGTCGTTTCGGTCGTGCGTGCTGCTGACCTCCGCGAGTATGCCACCCGGGTGCTCAGTCGCCCTCCGCCCCCTTCCGCAGGATGTCGAGCACCACGCTGCCGTCCACCGTCTCCCGCTCCTCCAGCAGCGCCGCCAGCTCGTCCAGCCGCGCCCGGTGCTCGCGCAGCAGGTCGACGGCCCGGCGCTCCGCGCGGCGCAGCAGCCGGGCGACGGCCTCGTCCACGGTGCGCTGGGTCTGCTCGCTGTAGGGGCGGCGCAGCAGGTCCTCGGGGCTCTCGCCGAGGTAGCCGGGGGTGCCGGAGGCGTAGCCGACCGGGCCGAGCTCCGGGGAGAGGCCGAACTCGCGGACCATCCGGGTGGCGACGGAGGTGGCGCCCGCGAGGTCGTTCGCGGCGCCCGTGGAGCCCTCGCCGAAGACGACCAACTCGGCTGCCCGTCCGCCGAGTCGGACGGTGATGAGGTCGGTCAGGTACCCCTCGCTGTAGAGGTGCCGCTCGGCCTCGGGCAGTTGCTCGGTGGCGCCGAGGGCGACGCCGGCGGGCAGGATGGTGACCTTGGCGACGGGGTCGGCGTGCTCGCACAGCGCGGCGACGAGGGCGTGCCCGGACTCGTGGACGGCGACGGCGTGCCGCTCGTCGGGCAGCAGCGCGTTGGAGGGTTCGCGGCGGCCGAGGAGGACGCGGTCGCGGGCGGCGTCGAGGTCCTCGGCGGTGATGGTGGCGCGTTCGGCGCGGACGGCGTTGATGGCGGCCTCGTTGACGAGGTTGGCGAGGTCGGCGCCGGAGAATCCGGGGGTGCCGCGGGCGGTGCGGTCGAGGTCGACGCCGGGGGCGAGGGTCTTGCCGCGGGTGTGGACGGCGAGGATGGCGGCGCGTTCGGCCTGGTTGGGCAGCGGCACGGTGACCTGCCGGTCGAAGCGGCCGGGGCGCAGCAGGGCGGGGTCGAGGGCGTCGGGGCGGTTGGTGGCGGCGATGACGACGATGCCGGTGCTCTGGTCGAAGCCGTCCATCTCGGAGAGCAGCTGGTTGAGGGTCTGCTCGCGTTCGTCGTTGCCGCCGAGGCGGGAGCCGCCGAAGCGCCGGCCGCCGACGGCGTCGATCTCGTCGATGAAGACGATGGACGGGGCGCGTTTGCGGGCGTCGTCGAAGAGGTCGCGGACCCGGGAGGCGCCGACGCCGACGAACATCTCGACGAAGCCGGAGCCGGTGACGGAGAGGAAGGGCACCTCGGCCTCTCCGGCGACGGCCCGGGCGAGCAGGGTCTTTCCGGTGCCGGGCGGGCCGACCATGATCACCCCGCGCGGGCCCTTGGCGCCGGCGGCGGCGTACCGCTCGGGGCTGCGCAGGAAGTCGACGACCTCGCTGACCTCCTGCTTCACCCCTTCGTACCCGGCCACGTCGGCGAAGCGGGTGGCGGGCCGCTCGGCCTCGATGATCTTGGCGCGGGAGCGGCCGATGGCGCTGAGGCCGCCGCCGAGCGAGCGGGCGGCCATCCGGCCGGACCAGAGGAAGAGGCCGCCGAAGAGCAGCAGCGGCAGGAACAGCAGCAGGAGGGACCAGAAGGAGCTGCCGCCGCTGCTGCGGCTGCCGGTGATGGTGACGTGCTGGTCGTTGAGGGCCTTGCTGAGCTGGGAGGTGTCGAGGGCGGTGGGGATCTGGCTGGTGAAGCGGGTGCCGTTCTTGAGGGTGCCGCTGACGCCGCCGGTGTCGGTGACGTTGACGGTCTGGACCTGGCCGGCGTCGACCTTGCCGAGGAGGTCGGTGTAGCCGTAGGTGGTGCCGCTCTTGCCGGGGGTGGAGAAGAGGACCAGCAGGAGCAGGGTGGCCAGGACGGCGACGGGGAGCAGCCAGCGGCGCAGGGTGGGCGAGGGCGGCTTCGGGGTGCCGGGGCCGCCGGGGCCGCCGGGGGTCCTGGGGGTCCTGGGGGTCCTGGGCGGGCCGCCTCCCGGGGGCCGGGTCGGCGGGGGCGTCGCGGGGTGGCGGGCGTCGCGCCACCTTATCCGTACGATCATCCACGCTCACCGCCTCTCGGGCTCTCGGGCTCCGTCTCCATGGTCGGCCTCCCGGGGCCCGGCCGCTAACGGCTCAGTGGCCCGCTCCGCCCGCCGGGGGCGCCGACCGCGCCGTGCCCACCCCCGTCGCCAGGGTGGCCGCGCCCGCGAGCAGCGCCGCGACGGCGACCAGCGCCAGCAGTCTGCCCGCCGTGTCCACCCTGCCCGGCAGCCCGGCCAGCGTCCACACGGGGTCGCGCAGCCCGCCGACGACGGGGACGGCCAGGGCGGCGGCGAAGGCGGCGGCCCGGGCGGGGCTCCAGCGCCCGCCGTCCACGGTGATCCTCAGGGCGGCGTCGCCGAGCAGGCAGAACGCGAAGAACCCGCTGAAGAACACCGTCAGCTCCAGCAGGGCGAGCAGCGGCGCGGGCCGTCCCTCGCCGACCGCCTGCCCGGTGACGAGCAGGCCTCCGGCGAGCAGGCTCAGCCCGGCCGCGGCGGCGACGAGGTGGCGGCGCAGCACCCGGACGGCGGCGGTGAGGTCGAGCAGCGGGGCGGCGAGGAGGGCGAGGTCGTCGAGCCAGTCGCCGCCGGGCCTGCGCCGCTCCTCCGGGGGCAGCTCGCGCACGGCGGGCCGCAGCAGCCGCAGGCAGTGGGCGGTGCCGATCGCGAGCGGCAGCAGGGCGAGGATCAGCCAGGGGGTGCGGCCGTCCCAGCGTTCGTGCTCCGCCCGCAGGGCCGCCGCGGCGGCGTCGGTGGCGACGGTGAGGGCGACGAGCAGGGTGGCGAGCCGGGCGGCCCGCAGCAGCTGGTCCACCCGGTAGCCGGGCTGCGGGGCGCCTCCCCGGCAGAGCCAGGCGCGGGCGGTGGAGAGCCCGGCGAGGGCGGGGACGAGGAACAGGGTGAAGGTGACCACGGCGTCGTACGGGTCGCCCTGCCAGGGGCTGCCCGAGCGCAGGGCCCGGAGCTGGGTGGTGGTGTAGGCGAAGGCGGTGAAGGCGAGGGCCAGGGCGAGGCAGGCGCCGAGGGCGCGGCGCTGGGCGCGGGTGAGGGGCCGGGCCGTACGGCCCGTCAACTCCCTCTCGGTTGACGGGTGTTCGGTGCCGTCCGGCAGGTCTTGGGCCATGGCGGCATAGTACACGCCACGTAGTACGCATCGCGTAGCAATGGGCAAACGAAAGGGCGACCCGGCGCTGCTCGCCGGGCCGCCCTGGGCGTGCCCCTACCTGCCGTGGAGCGGGGTCAGGAGAAGTCCAGCTCCCCCGTGCGGGTCCGCTTGAGCTCGAAGAAGTTCGGGTAGCCGGCGAGCAGCCGCACGCCGTCGAAGACGCGCACGGCGTCCTCGCCGCGCGGGATGGCCGTCAGGACGGGGCCGAAGAAGGCGACGCCGTCGACGTGGATGGTCGGGGTGCCGACCTCCTCGCCCACCGGGTCCATGCCCTCGTGGTGGCTCTTGCGCAGCGCGATGTCGTACGCGGTGCTGTTGGCCGCCTCCGCCAGCTCCTCCGGCAGCCCGGCGGCGACGAGCGCCTCGCGGATCACGGTGTCGTCGGCGGGGCGGTCCTGGTTGTGGAACCGGGTGCCGAGCTCGGTGTAGAGCGCGCCCAGCACGCCCTCGCCGTGCTGCTCGGCGGCGGCGATGCACACCCGCACGGGGCCCCAGCCCCGGTCCAGCAGCTCCCGGTAGCGCTCGGGAAGGTCCTCGCGGCCCTCGTTGAGGACGGACAGGCTCATCACCCGGAAGGTGAGGTCGAGGTCGCGCTGCTTCGCGACCTCCAGGATCCAGCGGGAGGTGATCCAGGCGAAGGGGCAGATCGGGTCGAAGTAGAAGTCGACCTTGGTGGGCTTGGCGTTCTGATCGGCGTTGGTCACGGGAGCGAGCCTAGCGGGGCGAGTGGTCCGCTCGACAGAGCCAATCGCCCTGCAGTCCGGTGGGCCACTTCTCGGCCACGCGCTGGACAGGCCCTAGCTGCCGCACGTGGTGCCGTCCGCCGGGACGGTCCCGTCGAGGAGGTAGGCGTCCACGGCCTGCTTGAGGCAGGGGTTGCCGGTGTTGTAGCCGCCGTGGCCCTCGCCCTGGAGGGTGACGGTGACGCCGACGCCCGCGCCGAGCCGGGTCGCCATCGCCTTGGCCCCCTCCACCGGGGTGGCCGGGTCCCCCGTGGTGCCGACCACCAGGACGGGGGCGGCGCCCGTGGCGGAGACCTCCGGGTGGTCGGTCTTCCCGGCCACCGGCCAGCCGGTGCAGCCGGTCAGGCCCCAGGCGGTGTACTCGCCGAACACCGGGGAGGCCTGGCGGAACTCGGGCAGCTGCTTCTCGACGTCCTGGTCGGAGTAGCGCTGCCGGGCGTCCACGCAGCTGATCGCCCGGTTGGCGGCGCTCAGGTTGGTGTAGCGCCCCTGCGCGTCCCGGCCGGAGAGCGCGTCGGCGAGCTGGAGCAGGGTGTCCCCGGAGCCGCGCTGCATCGCCTCGGTGAGGCCGACGGCCAGCGCGGGCCAGGTCTCCTGGCTGTACAGCGAGCCCGCGATGCCGGTGACGGCGAGGCTCTCGGTCAGCTGCCGACCGCCGGAGGTGGGCAGCGGGGACTTCCGGAGCTGCTGCAGCAGGTCGGTGACCTTCGCGGTGCCCTCGGCGCCGCCCGCTCCCGTCGGGCAGACGGGCGCGTTCTGGCCGGTGGCGCAGGCCTTCATGAAGTCGTCCAGGGCGAGCTGGAAGCCCTGGGCCTGGCCGAGCGCGGACTGCTGCGGGTCCTTGGTCGGGTCGACCACCGAGTCCAGCACCATCCGGCCGACCTGCTCCGGGAACAGGTGCGCGTAGACGCCGCCGAGCTGGGTGCCGTAGCTGATCCCGAAGTAGGACAGCTTCGCGTCGCCGAGGGCCTGGCGCATCAGGTCCATGTCGCGGGCGGCGCTCTCGGTGTCGACGTACGGGAGCACGGCGGCGGAGTTGCTCTGGCAGGCGGCGGTGAAGGCGGCGTTGGCGTCGTCCAGCGCCTTGACCCCGGCCGGGGTGTCGGGCGTCGCGTCGACCGCCGCGTTGGCGTCCATCGCCTTGTCGTCCAGGCAGGTGACCCCGGCGCTCTCGCCGACCCCGCGCGGGTCGAAACCCACCAGGTCGTAGCGGGAGTTGAGGGAGGCGTACGTCCCGGCCAGGGCGGGCAGGGTGGCGACGCCGGAGGCGCCGGGGCCGCCGAAGTTGAACAGCAGCGAGCCGAGGCGGTGCTGCTCGTCCTTGGCGCGGCTGCGGATCAGCGCGAGGTCGATGGTGCGGCCGTCGGGCTCGGCGTGGTCCAGCGGGGCCTTGAGGGTGGCGCACTGCCAGTCGGAGGCGGGCGGGGTGCCGCCGCCCTGGGCGGCGCTGGGGGCGGGGCAGGCGTGCCAGTCCAGGGGCTGCTGCCGGGCGAGGGTGCCGCTCGGGCCGCCGGAGGCGGTGAGCGTCGGCGCGGGCTCGGCGGAGGAGGAGGCGCCGCCCTGGCAGGCGGTGGCGCAGGCGAGCAGCAGGGCGGTGAGGCCGAGGGCGCCGGCTTCCCCGACGCGACGGGACCGGCGGGTTCGGTGGGCTCCACGGACTCCACGGACGGCGGTGAGCATGGGGCGGGTCCACCTCTCGGGCTGCGGTCGCTCACGCGTGATCCGCTCCCGGACCCGGCGTGTGAAGGGGGCGCGCACGCCCCTGACACCGGGCGGTCGACGCACGAACGACCCTAGGGGCGGCAGCGCGCCCACGCCCGCCGGTGGCGCCCGACCGGGGGCGTGCGCCGCGACCCGTACTACCCGCCGAAAGGGTTAGAGGCGCATCCCGGGGGTTCCGCGCACCGCGTACGCGGGCAGGCGCAGCTCGCCCAGCACCGCCCTCGGCAGGTCCAGGCCGAACCGCCGCTCCACCACGCCGAGACTGCGGGCGCGCATCGCCTCGTGGTCCCCGTCCGGCGCGGCGGAGGTGATGCCGTCCGCCTCCAGGACGCGGGCCTCGACCAGCTCCGGGAGCAGCAGGTCGGGCTCCTGGCCCCAGCGCCAGCGCTCCTCGCACAGGCCGAAGCCGCAGACGGCGGCGCCGTCGCGGGCGTAGTCGAACATCGCCGGCGGGTGCTCGGGCATCGGGCGGAGGTGCACCACCTCCACGCCGTCGCGCGCTATCTCGGTGAGCCGGTCGGCGCCCGTGGAGTCCCCGTACTCGATCGCGAAGGACCATCCGCCGCACTCGCCGATCCGGACCACGCCGTCCCCGTCCTCGCCCGGGCGGTAGGACTCGATCTCCAGCTCCCACACCTCGTCGCCGCTGATCGGCGCCGCCCCGACGGAAGGGTCCGCGCCCATGCGGCGGGCCAGCTCCAGCGGCGGTATGCCCCGGGCGAAGACCACGCCGTCCAGCTCCCAGCGGATCCCGGCGAGCCAGCGGATGCCCTCCCGCTCCCCCGTACCGTCGCCCTGCGCGCCCTCGCCCATCGCCGCCGCCTCCCCTGGCCCGTGCTCACCCGCCCCGCACCCTAGCCGACACCCCCGACACCGGGTGGGCGCTCGACCGACATGCGGCCCCGGTACGGCCGACGGAGGATGGTGGGGAGACGAACTCCCCTGGGGCGCAGCACCGTTCACCCGGCACCACCGCCCGGGTCGACGGCTGCCCGGGGTGACGGGGCCGCGCCCGGCCGCCCACCCCCGGAGGCCCCGATGCCCCCCACGCCTCCCCGCTCCCGCCGTCCGCTGCGCTCGGCCGCCTGTGTGCTGACCGCGCTGACCTCCGCCGCCCTCGGCCTCGCCGCCCCTGCCGTGGCCGCCGCTCCCCCTGCGCCGCCCAAGGTCGTCTACCTGACCTTCGACGACGGGCCGGGCCCGAACACCCCGCAGGTGCTCGCCGTCCTCGCGAAGTACGGGGTGCCCGCGACCTTCTTCGAGGTCGGCCAGAACGTCGCGGCCTCCCCGGCCACCACCCGCCAGGTCGCCCGCCAGGGCGAGAGCGTCCAGAACCACACCTGGTCCCACCCCGACCTGCGCACCCTCTCGCTCGCCGACTTCAACGCCCAGATCCTCGACACCGACCACGCCGTCAAGGCCCGAACCGGTGTCAACCCGACCTGCCTGCGGCCCCCGTACGGCTTCACCGACCCCACCGTCAAGGCCCGCGCCGCCGCCCTCGGGAAGACCATCGTCCTGTGGACGGTCGACCCCCAGGACTGGTCCCGCCCCGGCACCCCCGCCATCGAGCAGCGCGTCCTCACCGCTGTCCACCCCGGCTCGGTGATCCTCCTCCACGACGGCGGCGGCGACCGCAGCGAGACGGTCGCGGCCCTCCCGACGATCATCACCACCCTCCAGCACGAGGGCTACACCTTCCACGCCCTCTGCCGCTGACCCCGGCCTGGACGGCAAGGCCCTCGCCGCCCGGCACGAGAAGGCCCGCCACTGAGGCCGTAGTGGTTGCGGCGTGAAAGGGGTGGACGGCGGGGCGGCGGGCGAGCAGGGTGGTCGCCATGTCGACTCCTCGCAGTGCCGGCGACGCGCCTCCGCGTGATGCGGCCGAGCACGACCACCTCGTCGAGCGGTTCAACGCCGCCGTGCGCCACCCGGGCGAGCACGGCGGGGTCGGGCAGCTGGCGCGCCTGCTCGACGCGCTCGCGCAGAGCGAGGGCGAGCGGTGGATCGTGGACGGGAACGCGCGCCTGAGCATGACCGCGCTGGTGCGGTACTGCTATCCCCAGCCCGAGATCCACGTGGTGGCCGCCGAGTACGGGGACGCGGCGCACCGGCGCGGCTGGCTGCGCCTCGACCGGGCCCTGGGGGCCGACGACTACGGGAGCCTGCTCGGGAGCGTCGACGACTGGGCGAAGAGGAACCGCACCCTCGACCAGGTGCTGGACGCCTACGGCCCGCCGTCCGTGGTCTTCGGCGACCCCGGCCCCCGCACCGCCAAGACCCTCGGCTACGGCTCCGAGGACCGGGAGGCCCCGCTTCTCGCCTTCCACTTCGGCGACGGGAAGGGGGCCGCCCAGGCGCGCCTGCTCGCCTTCCGCAGCGGTGACGACCTGTTCGAGGCGTACATGGGCTTCACCCCGCACGGGGAGACCGTCGCCGACGAGAAGGAGGGGCGTCAGCTCTGAGGGGCGGCCCGGAGCCCGCGCATCAGCACCCCGTAGACCGCCGCCGCGACCAGGATGCCCGCCGGGAGCGCGAGGTCCACGCCGGTGAGCGCGGCCACCGGCCCGGTGTAGAGGGTGTCGACGCACAGGGCGGAGGCCGTCACCCCGGCCGCGAGGGCCGCCGCGCCCGCCGGGTTGACGCCCGCGCGGTACCAGAAGGGGCTGCCCGGGCTCTCGTCCGTCAGCGCGCGCCCGTCGTAGCGGTTGCGGCGCAGCAGGATGTCGGTGGCGTAGATCGCCGTGCTGGGCCCGAGGAGGACCACCGTCAGTTGGAGCACGTTGCTGACGGTGTCGAGGAAGTTGGATACCAGCAGCGCGTACAGCGTCAGCGCCACCGCGACCGTCCCGTCCGCGAGCACGCTGAGCGTGCGCCGGATGCGGATGCCGACGGCCTGGAGCGCCAGGCCCGCGCTGTACGCGGTGAGGGCGTTGACGGCGATCGTCCCGACGACGAGGGCGAGCAGGAACACCGGGACGAACCACCCGGGCAGGATCTGCTGGAGCGAGGCCTGCGGGTCGGTCATGTCGACGGCGGTGGCGCCGAGCACCCCGAGGCCGCCGACGACGACGCTGGGCAGGAAGCCGCCGAGCGCCGTCCACCCGAGGACGGCGCCGGGGCGGGTGGTGCGCGGCAGGTAGCGGGAGAAGTCGGCGCTGGTGGTGTAGGAGAGCGGCCCGGAGGCGATCAGGGTGACGCCCGCGAAGACCGCCGCCCACAGCTGCCCGCCGCCGAGCGGTTGGGGCTGGTGCCAGCCGAAGTCGGCGTGGCGGACGATCGCGTAGCCGACGACGGCGAAGGCGGCGGCGAGGGCGAGGGTGATCGGCAGGTAGACCCGGACGATGACCGCGTGCCCGTAGACGCTGATGGTGAGGGTGACGACCACGATCGCGATCACGATGGCGATCTTGGTCGGGGTGGTCGGGGTGATCCCGGCGCGCTCGGCGAGGGAGAAGGCGGCGACGGCCGCGGCGGCGAGGTTGAGCGCGAAGTAGCAGACGGAGATCATCCAGCCGGTGACGGCGTTGTTCGCGCGGTTGCCGCGGACGCCGTACAGGGCGCGGGTGATCACCTCGCTGGGGGCGCCGGCGGCGGGGCCGGAGACGGCGAGCAGGCCGGTGCCGAGCCAGCACAGGTTGCCGACGACCACGACGGCGAAGGCCTGCCAGAGGCCCAGCCCGGACAGGACGAGGGCGCCGCCGACCACCAGGTTCAGGTAGTTGACGCTGGCCGCGGCCCAGACGGGGAAGAGTTCGCGGGCTCGGCCGCGCCGTTCGGTCTCGGGGATGTGGTCGATGCCGTGGACCTCGACCCGGCCGCCGCGTTCCGCCTGGTGAAGGGCTTCGGGCTGCGGGGTCGTGTGGGGGTGGTCCGGGAGCGTGGACGCCATTGGGGGCCCTCCGTGGGGGTGTCGTGCCCACCTGCTTGCTTATTGGTCGCACACTCAATAGCATCCGCCACATGACGTCAAGCGTTCAGCGCACAAGGGTTCGCAAAGCCCCGGGCGACCGGCGGGCGGAGATCGTCGGGGCCGCCGCCGCGGTCGCCCTCACCGAGGGGCTGGAGTGCATCACCCTGCGGCGCATCGCCGACCAGCTCGACGTCCGACCGGGCCTGATCAGCCACTACTTCCCGGCCGTCGAGGACCTCGTCGCCGAGGCCTTCGGCAGCGCCGCCACCACCGAACTCGAGACCCTGCTGCCCGCCGACCCGGCGGACGGCTCACCCCTGGCCCACCTCGCCCGCTTCTTCGCCCGCGCCACCGGCCCGGGCTTCGACGACATGAGCCGCCTCTGGCTCAACGCCCGCCACCTCAGCCGCTACCGGCCCGTCCTGTGCGAGCGGGTGCTGGCCCAGGAGGCGCGGTGGCACGGGCGGCTCAGCGGCGTCATCGCGAGCGGCGTCGAACGGGGCGAGTTCCGCACGGGGGACGCGGAGGTGACGGCCGACCACATCCTGGTCGTGATCGACGGCCTGGCCGTCCACGCCAACACCGGCCTGAGCCGCCACTCCGCCGCCTCCGCCCGGTTCGCCGTCGCCACCGCCGAGCGTGAACTCGGCCTGGAGGAGGGCACGTTGGGCCCCCTCGTCGCATCCCTGAACCCCACCGACCGGTCCCCCACCGACCAGGCCCCCCGCTAGCCAGGTCCCCCATCGCTGGAGCCGCACGTGCGCACCACCCTCGTCCTCCTCTCCGCCCGCCTGCTCGACCCGGCGAGCGGCGGCCTCCTTCCCCAGACCGCCCTGGCCGTCGTCGACGGACGCGTCGCCGCGCTCGGCGACGACCGGACGATCCGCCAACTCGCCGACCCCGCAACCACGGTGATCGACCTCAAGGGCGCCGTCCTCACCCCCGGCCTGGTCGACGGCCACCTCCACCCCGTCACCGGCGCCGAACTCACCCACGGCCTCGACCTCTCCGGCTGCGCCGACCTCGACGCCGTCCGCGCCGCCCTGGCCGCCGCCGTGCGCGAACTCGCCCCCGGCGCCTGGCTGCACGCCTGGGGCCTGGACCCGAACGTCTTCGGCGACCGCCCCGTGGCCTCCGCCGCGCTCGCCCCCGTCCTGGACGGCGTGCCCGCACTGCTCCAGCTCTTCGACGCCCACTCCATGCTCGCCAGCCCCCGCGCCCTCGAACTCGCCGGCGTGGACGGCCCGCGCCGCTTCGACCAGGCCGCCGAGGTCGTCTGCGACGCCGCCGGCCGCCCCACCGGCCTGCTGCTGGAGGACGCCGCCTGCGAACTCGTCGAACGCGCCGCCCCGCAGCCCACCCGCGCCGAGCGCCGCGAGCGCCTGGCCACCGCGCTGCGCGCCATGGCCGCCACCGGCCTCACCGGCGGCCACGCGATGGACGCCAACGGCGACAGCCTCGACCTCTACGCCGAGCTGGACGCCGCCGGGGACCTGCCGCTGCGGCTGCGCGTCGCCCCCTGGTGCCAGCCCGGCGTGGACGAGGACGGGCTGCGCGGGCTGATCGGGCGCCAGGGCCTCGGCGGGCGGCTGTGGAAGGTCGACGGCGTCAAGCTGTTCATGGACGGCACGATCGACAACGGCACCGCCTGGCTCGAACGCCCGGACTGCCACGGGGAGTCCACCCACGCCTTCTGGCCGGACCCGGCGCACTACACCCGCGTCATCGGGGAGCTGCACCGCGCCGGCGTGCCGACGGCCACCCACGCCATCGGCGACGCCGCCGTGCGGCACGCGCTCGATGCGATCGCGTCCGCCTCCTCCACCTCGTCGTCCGTGGTGCGGCACCGGATCGAGCACATCGAGACCGTCCCGGACGACACCGTCCGCCGCTTCGCCGAACTGGGCGTGACCGCCTCCATGCAGCCCACCCACTGCTGCGACTTCACCCGCGCCGACCACACCGACAACTGGTCGCGCCGCCTCGGCGAGGAGCGGGCCGACCGCGCCTGGCGCTGCCGCGACCTGTGGGACGCGGGCGCCTCCGTCGTCCTCGGCTCCGACTGGCCGATCGCCCCCTACCCGCCGCTCGGCGTGATGGCCGGCGCCCGCCACCGCCGCCCCACCCGGGACCTCGCCGAACCGCCGCACAACCCCGGCCAGGCGCTCACCGCCCTGGAGGCGCTGCGGGCGATGACCGTCAACGCCGCCTTCGCCGCCGGGGAGGAGGACCTCGCCGGGCGCCTCGCCGTCGGGCACCGCGCCGACCTCACGGTGCTCGCCGCCGACCCGCTCACCACGGCGGCCGAGGAGCTGGCGGGCGTGCCCGTCCTGCTCACCGTGCTGGACGGCCGGGTGACGCACCGCGCCGAGGCGCTGGGCTGACCCGCCGCGCCGGACCCGCGCCGAACCCGCACTGAACACCGGGCGGCCCCGCCGCGCACCCCTGGACGGGGGCGCGGGGGCGGCCCTGCCCCGCCGCCGGGCCGCCGTGCTCGCGGAGTTCACCGGGCTCGGTGCGGAGTTGTCAGTGGCGCCTGCTAGCGTCCGTTCCGCATCAGCAGGATCGAACAGGTCAACGGGGGTCTTCCATGGTCGAACTGACGCAGCGGCAGGCCGCGCCGCCGCCGTCGGATCCGCGCGAGGTGGCGCGCGGGGTGCAGTTCCTCGCGGTCCTGAGCGGGGTGTGCTTCGCCGTGGGCCGGGTGGCCTCCCTCGATCCCGACCGCGCGGCGCTGACGGGCGTGTCGGGCCTGCTCTACGCGGTCCTCCTGCTCATGGGCTTGCCCGTCCTCGGCGTCTGGCTGCGCCGGGTGCGGGCGAACGCGGAGCTGCTCTCCCCCGGCGTGCAGCCGTTCACGCCGGGGTGGGCGATGGCGGGCTGGCTGGTCCCCGGGCTGAGCCTGGTCATGCGCTGGCCCATCACGCTCGGGCTCTGGCGGGCGAGCGGAGTGCCGGGCCGGCCGGTGCTGGTGCACACCTGGCTCGGCACGACCGTCGCCGGCATGGTCGCGTACGCCCTGGCGGCGGGCCCGCACCCGAGCGTGCCCGCCGTCTGGGCGGCCTCGGCGATCATGCTGGCCGGCTGCGTGCAGACGGCCCTCGTCGTCCAGCGGATCACCCGCCGTCAGGCCGAGGCGCTGGGCCTGCCCGCGGAGTGGCCGGCCCGCCCGGGCGAGGAGATACCGCGGGAGCGCGTCAGCCCGTGAAGCGCCCCTCGCGGGCGACCACGCGGCCGGCGCGGACGACGAGGTCGCGCGGCGGCAGGTCGACCACGATCTGGGGCAGGCACTCGCCGGCCAGCAGCATGAAGTCGGCCGGCGAGCCGGGCTCCAGGGTCGCCCGGGGCAGGTCCAGCAGGTCGGCGCCGCCGTGTGCCGCCAGGGCGAAGCACTCGGCGAGCTGCTCGTCGGTGCGGGCGTCGGTGGTCCAGCCGAGCAGGTGGGCGCGGTGCAGCATGTCCGCGTTGCCGAAGGGGCTCCAGGAGTCGCGCACGCCGTCCGAGCCGAGGCCGACGCGGACGCCGTGGGCCTGCAACTCGCGGAACGGCAGCACCTGGTGGGCCGAGGGCGCCACCGTGGTGAGGCCGACGCCCGCTTCGCCCAGCAGAGCGGCGAGTTCGGCCAGCGGGGCGCCGCTCAGCTCGGGCACGCAGAAGGCGTGGCTGACGACGACGCGACCGGCCAGCCCGGAGGCCCGGGTGCGCGCGGCGATCTCGCGCAGCGGGCCGAGGCCGCGCTCACCCCGGTCGTGCAGGTGGACGTCCAGCTGCAGGCCGTGACGCGCGGCGAGGTCGAAGACCTGGTCGAGCTGGGCCGCGCCCTCGCCGTCCGCCCCGCGCCCGGCGTCGAAACCCTCGGGGTCGATGCCGCCGACGGCGTCGATCAGCCCGCCGGCCGCCGCCTCGGCGAGCAGCTCGCCCGCGCCGGGGGTGCGGCGCACGCCGTGCTGCGGGAAGGCGACGATCTGCACGTCCAGCACCCCGGCCAGCCGCTCGCGGACCTCGGCGAGGCCGGTCACCCCGGCCAGGCCGTAGGCGGGCGCGACGTCCACGTGGGCCCGTACGGCACGGGCGCCCCGGGTGACGGCGTGGGCCAGCAGGCGGTGGGCCCGCTCGGCGAGCGGCGTGCCCTGGTGCCGGTACAGGTCGACGTCGCCCTGGACGTAGTCGGGCAGCGAGCCGGCCGGGCGGCGGCTGTACCAGGGCTCGCCCCAGGCCGTCTTGTCGGGGTGGATGTGCGCGTCCACCAGGGTGGGCAGGGCGATCCGCCCGCCGCCGTCGACGACCTCCGGCACGGCCCCGTCCGGCACCCGGTCGGCCAGCAGGCCGCCGACGGCGATCAGGTCGACGGGCTGCGCGGCGCCGTGGGGGCGCACGTCGCGGAAAACGGTCACGCGGGGGTCGTCGATGCTCATGCGGTGCTCCCTCTCCTCCGGGCCGGTTTGCCCCTGAGGCAAATCATCCGACCAATTGCTCAACAATTTGTCTATCATCTCCGAGTCCCCGTCCCCCACCCGGAGCCGCTCACCCATGCCCTCCCCGCAGCCCGCCGCCACCCGCCGACCCCACCCCCTGCACGCACTGCGGGAGACGCTCTTCGCCATCGGCGCCCTGCTCATCCTGGTCGGCGTGGGCTTCCTGCTCCACCAGCCACTGCTGATCCCGCCGCTGGCCGCCAGCGCGGCGCTGGTGCACGGCGCGCCTGGGCTGCCGATCTCCCAGCCGCGCAACCTGGTCGGCGGGCAGCTCCTCTCGGCGGTGATCGGCTTTGCCACCCTGGCCGTCACCGGCAGCACCGCCTGGGGCGCGGCCGTAGCCGCCGGCCTGGCACTGGGGGCGATGATGCTCACCCGCCTGCCGCACTCCCCGGCCGCCGCGACCGCTGTCATCGTCGTGCTCCAGGCCCCGCACCCCGTCCCCTTCCTGCCGCTGCTCCTGCTCGCGACCTCCCTGCTGGTCGCCATCGGCCTGCTGCCCGGCCGGATCGGCGGGCACCACGTCCGCTACCCACTGTCCTGGTGAGCGTGGAGGGCCGGGTCAACCGATCGGTTGACCCGGCCCTCCGCCGTTGCGCTCGACCACTGCGGCCGCCCCGCCGATCCCCCCGCCGCCCCCACGACGGCAGGCTGGACCGCGTCCGTTCTCTCGTGCCAAGGAGCCCGCCATGACCGACCGCACCCCCTCCCCGGCCGACCGCGCACTGCTCGCCGCCGCCCACTCCGGGGACGTGGCCGCCGCCCGCGAGGCCCTCACGGCGGGCGCCTCCGTCGAGGCCCGCGACGCCGAGGGCCGCACCCCGCTGCTGCGCGCCGCCTTCGCCGACCGCGTCGCCGTGGCCCGGCTGCTGGTCGGGGCCGGCGCGGACGTCAACGCCCAGGACGGGCAGCTGAACAGCCCCTGGCTGGTCACCGGCATCACCGGCAGCGTCCCGATGATGCGCGCCCTGCTGCCCGGCGGCCCCGAACTGACCCGCCGCAACCGCTACGGCGGGGTCTGCGTCATCCCCGCCGCCGAGCGCGGCCACGTCGCGTACGTCCGGGCGGTGCTGGAGGAGACCGCGATCGACGTGAACCACGTCAACGACCTCCGCTGGACGGCCCTGCTGGAGGCCGTCATCCTCGGCGACGGCGGCCCCGCCCACCGCGAGATCGTCGACGTGCTGCTCGCCCACGGCGCCGACCCGCTGCTCGCGGACGGCGACGGCGTCACCGCCCGCGCCCACGCCGAGCGCCGGGGCTTCGCCGACCTCGCCGCCGTCCTGCGCGCAGCGGAGGACCGTGCTCGTACGGAAAACTGATGGCGCCGCCCCCGTCCGCCGACGACCATGTCCGGAATGAGCGAACAAGCACTCACCCGCTGGACCGAGGCGACCGTCCACCCCGACATGTGGCTCGACCCGGCCGACGACCCCCGCGACTGCGAGAGCCCCACGCCGGAGGGCGAACTCCCCACGCTGCTCGACTACGTCCAGCACTTCCGGCTCACCCTGCGCCTCAAGTGCCAGGGCCTGAGCCCGGAGCAGCTGGCCCGCCGCTCGGTGCCGCCGTCGACGATGTCCCTGCTGGGCCTCGTCCGCCACCTGGCCTCGGTCGAGCGGGACTGGCGCAACTGGGTCACCGAGGGCGAGCCGCTGCCCAGGCTCTACGGCCGGCGCGACGCGGACTTCGAGGAGGCCGTGGGCGAACAGGCCTGCGTGGACGGGGCGTTCGCCGACCTGGAGCGCGAGCAGGCCGCCACCGACGCGGTGCTGGCCGCCCACACGGACCTCGGCGCGCACATCGGCCGCAAGGGGATCGCCGTCCGCGAGATGCTGGTGCACCGGATCGACGAGTACGCCCGCCACTGCGGCCACGCCGACCTGCTGCGCGAGTGCGTCGACGGCCGCGTCGGGCAGTAGCCTTCCGGGGCCGGACCGGGGACGGACCGGCGCCTACCGGTCCAGGAACCGCTGGATCCCCGCCCGCACGCCCTCGGTGGGGACGGTGGCCGCGAAGGCCGCCGCCTCCACCGCCAGGCCCTCGTCGATCGGCAGGTTGATCCCCCGGGTCACCGCCCGCAGGCAGGCCGCCACGGCGGTGGGCGCGTGGCGGATGACACGATCGGCCAACTCCCTCGCCGCGTACAGGAGTTCGTCCGCCGGGACGACGGAGTTGACCAGCCCGATCTCGGCGGCCCGGGCGGCCGGGATCGGATCCCCGGTGAGGATCATCTCCAGGGCCCGCTTGCGGCCGACGTGGCGCGGAAGCCGCTGCGAGCCGCCGAACGGCGGCGGGAAGCCGAGCGAGATCTCCGGCTTCGCGAACCGCGCGTGCTCGGCCGCGACCGCCAGCGGCGCGGCCTCCGTGATCTCGCAACCCCCGCCGTACGCCAGCCCGTTGACGGCCACGACGATCGGCTTGGGGAACTCCTCGATCCGCCGGGTCAGGGCGTGCCCGCGCCGCACGAACTCGCGCAGCGCCCGCTCAGGGCCGCCCGCGACGCTCTGCGCCAGCGAGGGGATGTCGGCGCCGGCGCTGAACGCCCGCCGCCCGGCGCCGGTCAGGACGACGGCGCGGACGCCGTCCTCGGCCTCGATCCGGTCGAGCTCGGCGAGCAGCGCGTCGATCGTCGGATAGTCGAGGGCGTTGAGCTTCTTCTCCCGGTCGATGGTGAGGGTGACGACCTGCTGGTCCCGCTCGCTGCGGACGGTCATTCCGGCGCTCCCTGGCTGTTCGCACTGTCGCACTGTCGGACGCCTCCGACACTAGGAACAGCGGGCCAGGACAATCCACTCATTGTCCTGGATACACTCCTGCTCCGTGCCCACCCCGAACGGATCGGCAGGTGCCGCGCCCGTGCGACCGCCCTCCTACAAGGCCATCGTCGACGAGTACGCCGAGGCCATCCGCAGCGGCGCCCTCCCCGCCGGCACCCGGCTGCCCACCCACCGAGCCCTCGCCCGCGAGCGCCGGATCGCCCTGGCCACCGCCACCCGCGTCTACGCCGAACTCGCCGCCGCCGGGCTGGTCGCCGGGGAGCAGGGGCGCGGCACGTTCGTGAAGGTCCGCTCCGGCTACGACGGCCTCGAACCCTCCCGCACCCTGCCCGTCCCCCGCGTCGCCGACCTCTCCTTCAACCAGCCGCTCTCCCCCGACCAGGGTGACCAACTGCGCCGGGCCCTGCGCGCCCTCGCCACCGCCGGAGACGCCGAGGCCCTGCTCCTCCAGCAGCCGCCGGGCGGCCACCGGCACGACCGGGCGGCGGTCGCCCGGTACCTGCTCGACCGGGGCGTCGACACCGCGCCCGAGCACGTCCTGCTGACCAACGGCACCCAGCAGGCCCTCGACTGCGTGCTGCGCGCCCTCACCCGCCCCGGCGACGTCCTCGCCGTCGACGCGCTCACCTACCCCGGCATCAGGCTCCTCGCCGCCGCCCACGGCCTCGACCTCGCCCCCGTCCCCGTCACCCCGGCGGGCCCCGACCTCGACGCGCTCGAACGCCTCTGCCGCGCCCGGCCCGTCCGGGCGGTGTACACCGTCCCGACTCTCCACAACCCGCTCGGCTGGGTCCTCGGCCTCCCGCAGCGCGAACGCCTCGCGGCGATCGCCGCCGCCCACGACTGCGCGCTGATCGAGGACGGCACCTACGCCTTCCTCGCCACCGCCGCCCCGCCCCCGCTGCACGCCCTCGCCCCCGAGCGGACCTGCTACGTGGCCGGGCTCTCCAAGAACGTCGCCACCGGGCTGCGGTTCGGCTTCGCCGTCGTCCCCGACCGCCACCTCCGCGCCGTCACCAGCGCCCTGCGCACCGCCTCCTGGGGCGCGCCCTCCCTGATCACCGCGCTCGCCAGCGGCTGGCTCGCGGACGGCACGGTGACCCGCCTGGAGGCCGAGCGGCGCGCCGACGCCGCCGAACGCCAGCGCATCGCCCGCACCGCCCTCGCCGGCCTCGACCTCACCGCGCACCCCACCTCGTACACGGTCTGGCTCACCCTCGAACCCCACCAGCGCCCCGACCACGCGGCCGCCCTCCTCGCCGCCCGGGGCATCCTCGTCTCCACCGCCGACGCCTTCGCCACCACCCCGCACCCCCCGGCAGCCCTCCGCCTCGCCCTCGCCACACCCCCACTCGCGGCCCTCGCCCCCGCCCTCACCCTCCTCCACACCACCCTCGCCACCATCGCCCCCTGATCAGCCGCCGCACAGCGACCTCGCCGGCAGGGGCGCGGGCGGAGACGGAGGTGGGCGGGGCCTCACCCACCTGGCCACCAAGCGGCAACCGAGGCCCGGCCGCCTGCAACCGAGGCGCAGTGGCGACAGGCGGTGAAGCGCCCCGCCACCACCACCTGACCAACCGCTACGCGACGGCCCCGGGCAGAACCCCGCAACCCACCAACACGCTTGCGGGCGCTGGGGTCGGCGCTCCGAGGCGCCGACCCCAGCAGGCGAGGACCGAGGTGCGGAGGCGGTGTTGGCGAGCACCCCCGCCGACACCGCCGCCCCGAACGCGCCCCCGCCCCAGAACCCGACCCAGAATCCGGCCCAGCCGCCCGCTCAGACCGCCGCCCCGGCGACGGTGGACGTGTTCAACGCCTCCCCGCCGCCGAGGTGTCCTCCTCCAACGAGGCCAAGGTCCTCGCGGGCACGGGCGTCAAGGAGAGCCGGACGGGGCCGGCCTCCGCCAAACCGAAGACCACCACCGCCGCCGACTCCTCTGCCCGGCCCAACAGTTGAACAGCACTCAGCGCGGGCGGCGCTGCAGGACGTCGGCGAGGACGGTGCCCACCAGCCGGTGGACGGCCTCCGCGTCGGGCGGCCCGGGCTCGCGGTCCGCGAAGAGCAGGTGGCCGCCGCCGACCAGGGACAGGGTCAGCGAGTCCACGTCCGCGTCCGCCGCGATGCGCCCGGCGGCGCACTCGCCCGTCAGGTAGGCGGAGACGGCGGCGGCGACCTGGGCGAGGATCGCGATGCCGCCGCCGGGCATGGCCTCGCGCAGCCGGGCGCGCAGCCCGTCGCGGAAGGTGATGAGCGGGATGATCGCCACGGGCACCGGCCCGAACAGGGCGGTGAGCGCCTCGGCGAGGTTGCCGGTCACCTCGCCGGCGCCGACGCGCGAGCCCAACTCCCTTGCCTGCACATCCAGTTGGCCGGATCGGTCGAGCACGAGTCCGACGAGGAAGTCGTCGAAGTCGGTGAAGTGCCGGTGCAGGACGCCCTTGGCGCACTCGGCCTCGTCGGTGACGGCCCGGCTGGTCAGGCCGCCCGGCCCCTCCCGCAGCAGGACGCGTTCGGCGGCGTCGAACAGATGCCGCCGCGCATCGCGAAGGTGCACTCCGGTCGGCAAGTCGCGGTCCCTCCGTTGACAAGTGGGCGCTTGCCCACCAGTGTGGGCGCATGCCCACTTTAGAGCCCCGCCGCCCTGCGGCGCACCGGGCCCGGCAGACGGCCGAGTCCTTCGGCACGAACGCCCGGCGCTACGACCAGGCCCGCCCCGCCTACCCCGACGCACTCGTGGCGCGCATCGCCGGGGGCAGCCCCGGCCCCGACCTGCTCGACGTCGGCTGCGGCACCGGCATCGCGGCCCGCCAGTTCCGGGCCGCCGGCTGCACCGTCCTCGGCGTCGACCCGGACGCGCGGATGGCCGAGGCGGCCCGGGCCCACGGCCTCCGGGTGGAGGTGGCGACCTTCGAGGCCTGGGAACCGGCCGGACGGACCTTCGACACCGTGGTCTCCGCGCAGGCCTGGCACTGGGTCGACCCGGCCCTCGGCGCCGCGAAGGCCGCCGACCTCCTGCGGCCGAACGGCCGCCTGGCCCTCTTCGGGCACGTCTTCGAACCCCCCGCCGAGATCGCCGACCCCTTCGCGGTGGCCCTGCGCCGCACGGCCCCCGACTCCCCCTTCGTCGACCAGCCCGCCCGCCGCCCCCTGGCGCTGTACGAGGCGGCCTACGCCGGGATCGCCGACCAGCTCCGCGCCACCCGCCGCTTCCGGGAACCCGAGCAGTGGCGCTTCGACTGGGAGCGGCCCTACACCCGCGCCCAGTGGCTCGACCTCCTCGCCACCACCGGCAACCTCACCCTCCTCCGCCCCGACCAGAGCGCCGAGGTCCTGCGCGCGGTGGGCGACGCCATCGACGCCCTGGGCGGCGGCTTCACCATGCGGTACACCACCCTGGCCACCACCGCCGTCCGCGCCGAGGAGGCCGAGGAGTAGGCCCCGTCACCCGCCCCCCGTCACCCGCCCCCGTCACCCGCCCTCCCCCACCGCCCGGGCGAAGCGCGCGCTCCACTCCGCCAGCAGCGCCCGCAGCTCCGGCGGCCGGACGACCTCGAAGTCCGCCCCCAGCGCCCCCAGCGCCATGGCCGGCCAGTCGAGCGAGTCGGCCGCCATCAGCAGACGGCACCGGTCCGGGGCCAGGGCCTCGACGGTGCCCCAGCGGTCGATGCTCGCGCGCACCCGCTCCGCCGGGGCCTCGACGATCGCCTCCACCTCGTACGGCCGGGGCATCCCGCTGCGCCCCGCACGGACGAACTCCGCGGCGTCGGCGGCCAGCAGGGGCCGCGGCGAGAACCGGGCCCCGGTGCGCTCGGGCGCGGCGAGCCGGTCGAGGCGGAAGCTGCGCCAGTCGGAGCGCCCGAGGTCGTACGCGACGAGGTACCAGCGGCGGTCGAGGCAGACCAGCCGGTGCGGCTCGACGTGCCGCTCGCTGCGCCGCCCGCCCGCCGCCACGTACCCGAAGGTCAGCCGCTCGTCGTCCCGACAGGCCAGCGCGACGACGGTCAGCACGTCCGGGTCGACGCGGGTGCTCGCCGTGCGGCTCCAGTCGATCGGGACGGTCATCGCGCGCAGCGCCTCGACCCGCAGGCGCAGCCGGCCCGGCATGACCTGGACGACCTTGGCGAGCACCCGCACGGAGGCCTCGGCGATGCCCTCGACCGGGCTCTCCGCCGCCGCCTGGAGCCCGACGGCGAGGGCGACGGCCTCCTCGTCGTCGATCACCAGCGGCGGCAGCGCCGCGCCGGCGGCGAGCTGGTAGCCGCCGTCCACGCCCCGGTGCGCCTCGACGGGGTAGCCGAGCTCGCGCAGCCGGTCGATGTCGCGGCGCAGGGTGCGCACGGAGACGCCGAGCCGGGCGGCGAGCTCCTCGCCGGGCCAGTAGCGGTGGGACTGGAGCAGCGAGAGCAGTCGCAGGGTCCTGGTGCTGGTGTTCGCCATGTCCCTGATTCTCGCCGGAATTCAGGTCAGGAAGTGACCGCTTCGCCCCATAGCGTGGAGCACGTACCAAGGAGTCCCACCCGTACGAAAGGCACCACCATGACCACCGTCACCACCGCCCCCGTCACC
Source organism: Kitasatospora sp. NPDC101183 (assembly GCF_044767945.1). Classification (NCBI taxonomy): domain Bacteria; kingdom Bacillati; phylum Actinomycetota; class Actinomycetes; order Kitasatosporales; family Streptomycetaceae; genus Kitasatospora; species Kitasatospora sp. NPDC101183. Next base: position 75,808 of record NZ_JBIWOW010000013.1, read on the forward strand.
GGCGAGCGCGCCGACCTCCTCGTCGCGCTGGGCAAGCAGCGGCACTTCCTGCGCTTCACCACCCAGGGCCTCACCGACGAGCAGGCCGGCCTGCGGACCACCGCCAGCGCGCTCTGCCTGGGCGGCCTGATCAAGCACGTGACCTCGGTCGAGCGGGCGTGGGCGAACTTCATCCTCGAGGGCCCGTCCGCGATGCCGGACTTCGCCAGCTGGACGGAGGAGGACCTCACCCGCCACACCGAGGACTTCCGGATGATGCCGGGTGACACCCTGGCCGACGTGCTCGACGCGTACGCCGAGGTGGCCGCCCGCACCGACGAGCTGGTGGCCTCGCTGCCGGACCTCGACGCCACCCAGCCGCTGCCGCAGGCGCCCTGGTTCGAGCCCGGCGCCCACTGGTCGGCGCGCCGGGTGCTGATCCACATCGTCGGCGAGACGGCCCAGCACGCCGGCCACGCGGACATCATCCGGGAGTCCCTGGACGGCCAGCGGTCCATGGGCTGACCGGCCGGCCCTGCCGGGCGCGGCGCTCAGAGCCGCCCGACGAAGGTGAACCCGGCCCCGTCCACCACCTCCCGCAGCGCCTCGTCCTCCAGCGGGCGCGCCGACGCGACGGTCACCCGTCCGCTCGGCGCGTCCGCCGTGACGCCGGTGACGCCCGGGAGGGCGGCCAGGCCGGTGCTGACGGTCCGCTCGCAGTGGCCGCAGCTCATGCCCTCCACGGCGAGGACGGTGGTGACGGTGGTGGTGACGGACATGGCGGTGCCTCCAGCGGCAGCGGTGTGACGGGAAGGGCCGGGAGCGGGCCCGGCAGGCACCAGGACACCGGATCCCGCCGCCCGAACCCAGGGACACGCCGCCCGGGTGGCACCATCGAGTGGTTCCGGGAACCACCGGCGCCCGCCGCCCGACACCCTCCCTCCGCGAGCCCGGAAACCGTCCGCGATCCGTCCGGAACCCATCGGTACGGACGCCCCGAATGAACGCCCCGTTCGGCCTGCCCGTTGTGTCCGTTGTCGGACGGACACCGCACGGACAGGAGCACCGAGAATGGCCCACCCCCGATGAAGGGCGTCATACGCCGGCGCCCCCGCCGCGCCCTCGCCGCCCTCCTCCTCGTCACGGCCCTCACCGCCGGCCTCCTGTGGTGGCAGCCCTGGACGCCGGAGAAGCCCGCCGCCCTCGCCTTCACCACCGCCCCGGGCGGCACCGCCCGCGTGGGCAGCGGCGAGCACCTGTACCGCTACAAGGTCCGGGTGGAGGACGGCCTCGCCGAGCGCCCCGAGCAGTTCGCCGCCGAGGTGGACGCCGTCCTCGACGACGTCCACCGGGGCTGGGCGGCCGGGGGCACCGCCTCCTTCCAGCGGGTGGCCGCCGACCCGGTGGACTTCACCGTCTACCTGGCGACCCCGCGCTCCACCGACCGGATCTGCGGCCAGTACGGCCTGGACACCGGCGGCTGGGTGAACTGCGGGGCCAACAAGCAGGTGGTGATCAACCTCAAGCGCTGGACGGAGCTGTCCGAGTTCTACGCCGGTCAGCCCGCGCTCTACCACGCGCTGGCGATCAACCACGAGGTCGGCCACATCCTCGGCAACGGCCACGTGGACTGCCCGGGCCCGGGCGCCCCCGCGCCGGTGATGATGCAGCAGATCAAGGGCCTGCACGGCTGCGTCCCCAACGGCTGGCCCTACTCCGAGGCCGGCGACCTGCTCACCGGCCCGCCCGTCCAGGCGCCGACCAACGCGCCGTAGCGGCCCCCGTACCCGCCCTGACCAGCGCGGACGGCATAATCCTCCGGGGTCGGAACGGCCGCCCCGCCCACCGAGGAGGACGAAGCGTTGGACGCCGCAGAGACCCTGGACTTCCCGCGGCTGCTGGAGGCCGCCGAGGCGGCCGCCCGGGCCACCGCCGGCCGGGGCCGCGTCGCCGACTACATCCCGGCCCTGGCCGAGGCCGACCCGGAGTCCTTCGGCATGGCCGTCGCCACGGTGGACGGCGAGCTGTACGGCGTCGGCGACTGGGAGCGCCCGTTCTCCGTCCAGAGCATCTCCAAGCTGTTCACCCTCGCGCTCGCCCTCTCCTACGGCGGCGACGCGCTCTGGCAGGGCGTGGGCCGCGAGCCCTCCGGCAACCCGTTCAACTCCCTGGTGCAGCTGGAGAGCGAGCACGGCATCCCCCGCAACCCGTTCATCAACGCGGGCGCCCTGGTGGTGACGGACCGCCTGCTGAGCCTGACGGGCGACGCGGCCGGCGCCGTACGGGAGTTCCTGCGCCAGGAGTCCGGCAACGCGCTGCTGGACACCGATCCGGTGGTCGCCGCCTCCGAGGCCGCGCACGGCCACCGCAACGCGGCGCTGGCGCACTTCATCGCCAGCCACGACAACCTGCGCAACCCGGTCGAGTCCGTCCTGGAGCACTACTACGCGCACTGCGCGATCGCCACCAGCTGCCGGGACCTCGTCCTGGCGGGCTCGTTCCTGGCCCGCTACGGCGTCCGGGCGGACGACACCCGGCTGATGACGCGCAGCGAGGCCAAGCGCGTCAACTCCGTCCTGCTGACCTGCGGGACGTACGACGCGGCGGGCGAGTTCGCCTTCCGCGTCGGCCTGCCGGGCAAGAGCGGCGTGGGCGGCGGCATCCTGGCCATAATCCCGGGCCGCGCGGCGGTCTGCGCCTGGGGCCCCCGCCTGGACCGGGCCGGCAACTCGGTGGCCGCGGTCGCCGCCCTGGACTCGCTGACCACCCTCTCGGGCTGCTCGGTCTTCTGACCCCCGCTTTACAAGGGCGGGGGTCAGAAGGGGAGTCACTACTCCACCGTCACGCTCTTGGCCAGGTTGCGCGGCTTGTCCACGTCCCGGCCGAGCGCCACCGCCGCGTGGTAGGCGAGCAGTTGCAGCGGGATGTTGAGCAGCAACGGGTCCAGCTCGGGCTCGCTCTTGGGGACCAGGATGCAGTGGTCGGCGAGCTTCTCCTCCGGTCGGCGGTGGGCGACGGCGATCACCGGGCCGGAGCGGGCCTTGATCTCGCCGAGGGTGGTGAGGTTCTTGTCGAGCAGCTCGTCGTCCGGAACCAGGGCCACGGTGGGCAGTTCGGGGCTGATCAGCGCGAGCGGGCCGTGCTTGAGCTCGCTCGCCGGGTACGCCTCGGCGTGGACGTACGAGATCTCCTTGAGCTTCTGCGCGCCCTCGCGGGCGACGGGGTAGCCGCGCACCCGGCCGATGAACATCATCCCGGCCGATCCGGCGTACTCGGCGGCGAGTTCGGCGATCGCGTCGCTCTGGTCGAGCACCTCGCGGATCTGGTCCGGCAGCCGCTTGAGCGCGCCGACGATGCGGCGCCCGTCGGCGGGCGAGAGGTCGTGGATGCGCCCGAAGTGCAGGGCGAGCAGCGCGAAGGCGACGACGGTGGAGGTGAACGCCTTGGTGGAGGCGACGGAGATCTCCGGGCCGGCGTGCAGGTAGATCCCGCCGTCGCACTCGCGGGCGATGGCGCTGCCCACGGTGTTGACGACGCCGAGCACCCGGCCGCCCTTGCGCTTGATCTCCTGGACGGCGGCCAGGGTGTCGTAGGTCTCGCCGGACTGGCTGACCGCCACGTAGAGGGTGTCCGCCTCGATAACGGGGTTGCGGTAGCGGAACTCGGAGGCGGGCTCGCTGTGGGCGGGGATGCGGGCCAGCTCCTCGATGAGCTGGGCGCCCATCTCGCCCGCGTAGTAGGCCGATCCACAGCCGAGGATCTTCACCCGGCGGATCTCGCGCAGCTCGCGGGCGTCCAGGTTGAGGCCGCCGAGGTGGGCGGTGTTGAAGCGCTCGTCGAGCCGGCCGCTGAGGGTGCGCTCGACGGAGCCGGGCTGCTCGTGGATCTCCTTGAGCAGGAAGTGCTCGTAGCCGCCGGAGTCGTAGGAGTCGACCTCCCAGTCCACGGTGGAGGGCAGGCGGTGGGTGGTGCGGGCGTCCTCGGTGAAGGTGGTGAAGCCCTCGGCGCGGACGGTGGCCAGCTCGCCGTCCTCCAGGTGGACGACCTGGCGGGTGTAGCGCACCAGCGCGGAGACGTCGGAGGCGACGAACATCTCCTTCTCGCCGATGCCGAGCACGATCGGGCTGCCGTTGCGGGCGACGACGATCCGGTCGGGCCGCTCGGCGTCCAGCACCGCGATGCCGTAGGTGCCGATGACCCGGGCCAGCGCGGCCCGGACGGCCTCCTCCAGCTCGACGCCCTCGGTGGCGTGGGCGGCGATCAGGTGGGCGAGGACCTCGGTGTCGGTCTCGGAGCGGAAGACGGCGCCGTCGGCGGCGAGCTTGGCGCGCAGCTCGTCGGCGTTCTCGACGATGCCGTTGTGGACGACGGCGATCCGGTCGGCGTTGTCCAGGTGCGGGTGGGCGTTGACGTCGCTCGGGACGCCGTGGGTGGCCCAGCGGGTGTGGCCGATGCCGGTGGCGCCCTTGAAGCGGGCCGGCACGTCGGCGGCGAGGTCGGCGACCCGGCCCTTGACCTTGCGGACCTTGATCCCGCCGGTGCGGCCCATGACGGCGAGGCCGGCCGAGTCGTAACCCCGGTACTCCAGCCGGGCCAGGCCCTCCAGCAGGAAGGGCGTCGCGTCCTTGGGGCCGATGTAGGCCACGATTCCGCACATGCGGGGGCTCCTCTTCGAAAAGGTCCGGGTAGGCAGGGTCCGGGAGGCTCAGCCGTAGACGATGCGGCGCAGCTGGCGCGCCGAGAGCTCCGGCGCCGCGACACGGCGGGCGGGCAGCTCCTCGGCGAGCCGGGCGAAGATCCGCTCGTTCGTCAGGCCGCGTGCCTGCAGCTCGCCGTGGCGGCGGCGCACGTACTCCTCGGTGTTCTCGGAGAAGTAGGCGACGACCTCCGCCACGACCCGCGCCGCCTCCCGGGGCCCGAGGGGGCTGGTCCGGGTCAGGTGGGCGAGGAGGTCTTCGTGGAGATGGGGCGAGCTGGACACGAGTGTGGACTCTAGGCGGCGATCGGCCGGAAACACAAAGATCCTGCCCGAAATCGGGCAGCCATCGCCCTTTTCGCCCCGTCAAGACCCTTCGCCGAGTTCGCGCCACTCCCCTACCGCCCGGTAATCGCCGCCCTGGGGGCCTTGTAGCGGCGCGGGTGCGAAACGTAGCGTGATGGTCTGACCACGAAGCGGAAGACCGGAGGCTTGCTGATGTGCGGGATCACCGGATGGGTCGCCTTCGAACGCGACCTCACCGCCGACCTGAGGGACCGGGCCGTCCTGGAGGCGATGACGGCCACCCAGATCTGCCGGGGCCCGGACGCCGGCGGCGTCCACCTGGAGCCCCACGCCGCGCTCGGCCACCGCCGTCTGGCGGTGATCGACATCGAGGGCGGCGTCCAGCCCATGACGATCGAGCACGACGGCCGCACCCTGGCCGCGCTCACCTACAGCGGCGAGGTGTACAACCACAACGCACTGCGCGAGGAACTGGAGGCGGCCGGGCACCGATTCCGCACCCGCAGCGACACCGAGGTCGTGCTGCGCTCCTACCTGGAGTGGGGCGAGGGCATGGCCGAGCGGCTGAACGGCATGTTCGCCTTCGCGATCTGGGACTCCCGGCGCGAGGAGCTGCTGCTGATCCGCGACCGGATGGGCGTCAAACCGCTGTACTACCACCCGACCCCGGACGGCGTGCTGTTCGGCTCCGAGATCAAGGCGATCCTGGCGCACCCCGCCGTGCGCCCGGTCGTCGACCTGGACGGGCTGCGCGAAATGCTCGCCCACACCCGCACGCCCGGCCTCACCCCGTACCGGGGCGTCCACGAGGTCCGGCCCGGGCACGTGGTGCGGGTGCGCCGCGCGGGCGTGTCGGTGCGCCGCTACTGGGCGCTGGAGGCCCGCGAGCACACCGACTCGCTGGAGAACACCATCGCCACCGTCCGGGCGCTGCTGGAGGACATCGTCCACCGCCAGCTGGACGCGGACGTACCGCTGTGCTCCCTGCTCTCCGGCGGGCTGGACTCCAGCGCCGTCACCGCCCTGGCCGCCCGCGCGCTGGACTCCGCCGGGGCGGGGCCGGTGCGCTCCTTCTCCGTGGACTTCGCCGGCCAGGCCGGCAACTTCCACGCGGACGCGGTGCGCCAGACCCCGGACGGCCCGTACGCGCGGCTGCTCGCCCGGCACGTCGGCGCCGACCACCACGTGGTGGAGCTCGACGCCGCCGACCTGTCCGACCAGGCCCGGCGCGGCGACGTGCTCCGCGCCCGGGACCTGCCCGCGGGCGTCGGCGACATGGACGTGTCGCTGCTGCTGCTCTTCAAGGGCGTGCGCGAGCGCTCCACCGTCGCCCTGTCCGGGGAGTCCGCCGACGAGCTGTTCGGCGGCTACCGCTGGTTCCACGACCCCGAGGCGATCGCCGCCGAGACCTTCCCCTGGACCCTCGGCCTCACCACCATCGCCGGCCCCGGCTCGGCGCCGCGCGAGCGCCTCCTGGACGACGGCCTCCTCGCCAAGCTCGACCTCGACGGCTACCGCCGCACCCGCTACCGCGAGGCGCTCGCCGAAGTCCCGCACCTGGAGCACGCGGACCCGCTGGAGCGGCGGATGCGCGAGATCTCGTACCTCAACCTGACCCGGTTCGTCTGCATCCTGCTCGACCGCAAGGACCGGATGAGCATGGCCAACGGCCTGGAGGTGCGGGTGCCCTTCTGCGACCACCGGCTGGTGCAGTACGTGTTCAACACGCCGTGGGCGATGAAGTCCTTCGACGGGCGGGAGAAGAGCCTGCTGCGCGCCGCCGTGCGCGACGTGCTGCCCGACGAGATCGCCGACCGGGTGAAGAGCCCGTACCCGGTCACCGCCGACCCCCGGTACCCGGAGGTGCTGCGCGCCGAGCTCGCCGGGCTCGTCGCCCGGCACGACTCCCCCGCGCTCGACCTGCTCGACCGGCGCCGCCTGGCCGACGCGCTCGCCCCCGAGACCGACGCGCACTCCGTGCGCCTGGCCGTGGACATGGCGCTGGACCTGGACGCCTGGCTGACGGAGTACCAGGTGACGCTCGAACTCTGAGCGTTCGCCCCCGCGACGACGCGGCCTCCCGGCCCTCGGGAGGCTGCGCCGTCCGGGTGATCATCGGGAACCGCCCCGCTCCCGGAGGGCGTCGCAGGGTGCGGTAGCGTCGCCGACACCTCCCGAATGGCGGGCGAAAACGCGGGTTCCCGCCACCGCGCCCGTCAGGATGGGGGCTGAACCGTCCGTTCTCGATCCCCCGGGGGATTCCCGCCATGCAGCCGCGATTCTTCGCGATCGTCACCGCCCTGCTCCTGGGCGTCCTGGGCCTCGGCTCGGTGGCCGTCACCGACTGGTCGCCCGCCGCGACCGCCGCGACGACCGCCGCCCCGGCCGCGACGGGCTCGCAGGCGGGCACCCGACCGGCCGCGGCGACGGCCTCCGCCACCCCCACCGGGGACCCGGCGGTGTGGACCCGCTCCACGCTGCGCAACAAGCTGATGGCCGAGATGGACGCCACCGACCCCGGCATCGCCCTGGCCGACCTCGACAAGATCACCAAGGAGAAGCCGTACACCGTGCGCTTCTGCCACCCGATCGCGCACGAGCTGGGCCACGCGGCGGTCAAGCGGTTCAACGCCGACTTCCAGAAGGTCATCTCCTTCCCTCACGAGACCTGCGCGGCCGGCTACCTGCACGGCGCCGTCGAGGAGATGCTCAACGCCTCCGCCTCGCCCGAGACGGACCTGCTCAAGCTCTGCGCCCCCAAGAACAGCGGCCCCTGCATCCACGGCGTCGGCCACGGCACGATGTTCGTCGTCAAGCAGGACGTGGCCAAGGCCCGGGACCTGTGCAACAAGTTCCCGACCGACCAGAACAAGATCCGCTGCTCCGAGGGCCTGTTCATGCAGCTCTTCGGCCCGGACGAGGAGGACGAGCAGGCCAAGGCCAACCTGCCCGCCGACAAGCTCGCCCAGGACCCGCTGTACCCGTGCAAGGACCAGCCCTCGCTGTTCCAGTCGGCCTGCTTCTTCTACGCGCCGACCTTCTACCTCTCCTCGCACGACTACCCGAACCACCCCGAGGTCTACGCCGAGGCCCTCAAGTGGTGCCTGGGCGGCAAGGCGAGCGGCGGGGCCGTGGACTGCAGCCGGGGCGTCGGCTCGCGCACCATGAAGTACAACCTGGACCGCGAGGACTGGGCCTCCCAGCAGTGCGCCACGGCGGCGGACGGCTGGCAGCGCAAGGCCTGCGCCGAGGGCCTGGTGAGCTACTACACCGTCAACTACACCGACGGCGGCGCGGCCGGCCGGCTCTGCGCCAAGATCACCAACAAGGAGATGCAGGGCTACTGCCGCTCCGCGAGCGGGCTCTCCGCCTCCCTCGACTGAGCCCCTTCAAGCCTCTGCACGTCTCTGATCTCAGGCTTCGGGCCCGCGCCGCACGGCGCGGGCCCGTCTCGTAGGATCACCCGGACCGGGTGCGCCGAGGACGCCGCGCCTCCCCCACGGTCCGCCCAGGAGCACCACCCGTGAACGACTTCCGCGCCGCCGCCCACACCGCCGCCGACCTCGTCTCCGACTACCTCGCCGAGCTGCCCGGGCGCCCCGTCTGGCAGCCGATGGACGAGGCCGCCCGCGCCGCCCTCCTGGACGCCCCGCTGCCCGCCGAGGGGCGCCCCCTCGCCGCGCTGCTGGAGGCCATCGGGCGCGACGTGCTCCCGTACCCCATGGGCAACGGCAACCCCCGCTTCTTCGGCTGGGTCAACTCCGCCCCCGCCCCCGCCGGTGTCCTCGCCACCCTCGCCGCCTCCGCGATGAACCCCAGCTCCGCCGGCGGCGACCACGCCGACGTCCACCTGGAGCGGGCCGTGGTGCGCTGGATCGCCGAGCTGGTCGGCTTCCCGCACCCGGCCGGCGGCGGGCTGCTGACCTCCGGCACCTCGATGGCGACCATCGTCTGCCTGGCCGCCGCCCGCAACCGCGCCGCCCGCCGGGCCGGGGTCGACGTCCGCGAGGAGGGCCTCGCCGCGCTGCCCCCGCTGGTCGGCTACGTCACCGGCGAGACCCACTCCTGCGTCCGCAAGGCCGCCGAACTCCTCGGCCTCGGCAGCCGCCACCTGCGCACCGTCGCCACGGCGGCGGACGGACGGATCGACCCCGCCGCGCTGCGCGCCGCCGTCGAGCGCGACCGCGCGGACGGGCTGCTGCCCTTCCTCGTCGTCGCCTCCGCCGGCACGGTCGGCACCGGCGCCGTCGACGCCTTCGGCCCGATCGCCGACCTCTGCGCCGAGCAGGGCCTGTGGCTCCACGTCGACGGCGCGTACGGCGCCTTCGGCCGGCTCGACCCGGCCGTCGCCCACCGCTACGAGGGCCTGGAGCGCGCCGACTCCCTCGCCCTCGACCCGCACAAGTGGCTCGGCGTGCCCGTGGACTGCGGCTGCGCGCTGGTCCGCGACACCGAGGAGCTGCGCGGCACGTTCAGCCTCGTCCCCTCCTACCTGCGCGACGAGGCGGCCGGCGCGCTCGGCTGGTTCTCCGAGTACGGCACCGAGCAGACCCGGCCCTTCCGCGCCCTCAAGGTCTGGGCCACCATCGCCCACAAGGGCCGCGCCGGCCTCTCCCGGGACATCGCCCGCTGCACCGAACTGGCCCGTCACCTGGGCGCACTCGTCGAGGCGGACGAGGAGTCGGAGCTGCTCGCCGAGGTCCAGACCTCCATCGTCGCCTTCCGGCACCGCCCCGCCGGGCTGGACGAGGACGCCCTGAACGCCCTCAACCGCGAGCTGCCCGCCGCCGTCCAGCGGCGCGGCCGGGTCTTCGTCACCGGCGCCCGCCTCGGGGAGAAGGAGATGCTCCGCGCCTGCCTCCTCAACGCCGACACCACGGAGGCGGACCTGCGGCTGCTGCTCTCCGAGGTCGAGGCGGCGGCCCGCGAGCTGATCCCGTAACACTCCCGGACGGACCGTAACCGCAAGGTCACAGGCGTTTCGTGGCCGGGAAACACCGAGCGGGCACGGTGGAGGCCATGGAGCAGACGAAGCCTTCCACCCACCGTGCCCGCCGCTGGCGCCGCGAGACCGTCGAACTCGCCGCCGCCTTCCTCTCGGTGACCGCCGCCGACCTGATCGCCAAGGTCGTCCTGCACGGCACCGACGGCCCGATCGTCCTCACCGGCTCGGCCCTCGTCCTGGTCACCGCGGCCCTCCTGCACGCCTGGTGGTCCCCCCACGCGCCTCCCCCGACCACCCTGTGGCGCGTGCGCACCACGCCGCTCGCCCACACCCCCGCCGCCCTGGCCGACCACCAGATCACCCTGCTGTCGCTGCACCCCGGCACGGAGGAGCTGTTCCTGCGCACCCCCCGCTCGCTCGACCCCGGCGCCCTGGCCGCCCTGCTCACCACCACCGGCCACACCCTGCGGGACTCCCCCACCCGGATCGCCTGAGCCCCGGGCAGCCCCGCCTCCCGGCCGGGCCGGCCTGGCGGTCAGCGCCCGGGTTCGGCGGCGGCGCGGATGTCCACCGTGCGTGCCGCCAGGGCCTCCGGGGTGCTCTTGCCGGTCTTGTCGACCACGATGCCGACGACGTCGGCGCCCGACCAGACGCAGGCCGTCTCCGAGCCGACGGAGTACGTCAGCTGCGCGCACTGGAGGTCGCCGCCGAGCGGACCGGCCGGGTAGTCCTCCAGGTCGGTGACGGTCTGCTGCATCACCGAGCCCCGGTCGGCGCGCGCGAAGAAGCGGGCGGCCTCGCCCTTCGGGTCGGCGGCCCCGCTCAGCCCGATCACGATCAGCTCGGTGTTCGTCGAGCCCGCGGCGCCGTAGCGGGCGACCGCCGACTCCTTGAAGCGGGGGCGCAGCGTCCGCACCGGGTAGTCGGCGCGGGTGGACTCCACCAGGGGATCGTCCGGCAGCCGGACGCTCGTGCCCAGGGTGTCCGGCAGCGTCAGCGCCTTCCGCGGGGCGGGGCCGCCGTCGATGCTCGCCATCCCGACGGCCAGGACGGTGAGCAGTCCGACCGCGACCGCGCCGGTCACGAGGGCCCTGCGCGACACCCGGCGGTACCAGGGCAGCGGGGCGACCGGCTGCGCGGTGTTCGCCCAGATCGCCTGCAGCCCGCTCGGCGCCGGGGCGGCGGGGGCGGGGATCTGGTCGGGCGTGGCGTCGGCGGGTCTGGCGCTGTCGGTCATGTCGTCGTACTCCGGTCGTGAGCTGGTCGAACGCCGGTGCGATCGACGACGCACAGAGTACGTCAGGGCGCGAACGATCCGTCACCCCCCTCAGGGGAGAACGTCGTAGGAGTACAGCGCGGACACGTCCAGCACCGAGCGCGGGGTCGCGGAGGCGCCGAGCGGGGAGACGATCGGGTCGTCGATCCGCTCGCCCTGGAGGGTGGCCGCCGGGGCGGTCGTGTCGGGGGCGTAGAGCGGGCCGTAGCGGGCCAGCCAGCTCTGCCAGATCCGGTCGACGTTGCAGTGGTGGAGGAAGAACACCGGGTCGTTGGGCGAGGTGGAGGGGCCCATGTCGCCGCCGACCCACAGGTGCACCTGGTTGTGCAGGTGGACGGGCTGCGCCGGGTCCTTCGGGACCCAGCCCTCCAGCCGGTCCCGGAAGCCCTCCGAGGAGACGTCGAAGTCCGGGGTGTCGTACCGGTCGGCCGGCGAACTCCCGGCCGGCGGCGCGTAGTCGAGGGCGTCCTTGACGTCCGCGCCGGTCGGCAGGGTCGGCCAGCCGAAGGGCGCCGCCTGGGCGAGGGAGCGGGACAGGCCCCTGTGGACCTGGCGGAAGCCCATGCCGCTGGGGCCGGAGGCCTCGATCCGGACGGTGAAGGTCTTGGGGTCGGCCTGGTCGAAGGCGAACGGGCCGTCGGCGACCGGGCTCCCGTCGCCGCCCAGGTAGGCGGCGGTGAAGACGGTGGCGGTGACGGGCGAGCCCGCGTCCCCGTCGGCCGACCAGTCCCAGTACGGGAGCGCGAAGTCCGGCTTGGCGAGCACCCGTTGGAGGTTCTGCTCCAGGAAGCCGAGCATCACCCGGTGCCACGGCAGGAAGATCGGGCCGCGGTGCGCGGCGTTGCGGGTCTGCGGGTCCCCGCCGGGCGGGACCGGGGTGTTCATCGTCCGGCCGTGCCAGACGACGAACAGGTCGTAGGTGCTGACCGGGGCCGTCGGGCCGGGGACGCCGAACTGCTTGGTGGTGGTGCCGCTGTTCTCCTGCTTGAGCAGGCCGACGCCGCGCACGTAGTCGTCGCGGGCGGTGGTGTCGCTCAGGATGTTGCGGCGGGTGACGGCGGCCATCTCAACCACCCGCCGGGGAGACACCCGCCGGGGAGGCACCCGCCGGGAAGGCGTCGGGGTAGGCGTTGATCAGCACCCTCACGGCGTCCACCGCCGAGAGGAACTGGTAGGCGGGCAGGCCGCAGCAGGACAGCATGCCGCTGTTGTCCACGACCAGCCCGGTGTCGACGTGCTTGCCGTCCACCGTGATGTCGTAGCTGGTGGTGACGCTGATCCGGTGCCCCCGGAAGTCCGCGGTGCGGACGGTCTTCACGGGGCCGTGGCCCATCGTCATCGGGGGCTGGGGCAGGGCGGCCAGGTAGGCGCCCAGGGTCTGGGGTACGGCGGCGGTCCGGAGTGTCGCGGGGTCGATGGCGGTCATGTCGGCTCCCCTGCCGGTGGCGGCTCCGGCCGGTCCGGAGCCCGGGAGGCCCCTCCTCCATCCTCGTGCCCGGGCCGCCCGCCCGCAGCCCGGGCGGGCGGGCGGCGAAGCGGAACGCGCTCAGCCCTGGTCGGCGGGCTGCACCACGCAGGCGGCGTTGCCGAGGGCGGAGCCGAAGCCGCCGAGGAGGGAGGAGACCACCGTCCGGCAGGCGGCGGCCTCCTGCGCGTTCTTCGGGCCGTTGCTGCCGCCGTCGGCGGCGGCCGGGGAGGCGAGGGCGAGCGGGGCGGCGAGCAGCAGGGCGCAACAGGCGGTGACGAGGGCGGATCTCTTGACTGGCATGGCGGGAACCCCTTCGGAGGGAGTCGGTGGTCGGCGGTGAGCCGAGCCATCCCTATCCGAAGGGGCTCCGCGCGGCGCGGATTCTGCGCCGTCCGTGGGCGTGTCACTCACCGGCGGCGCGTTCCACCGCCCGGATCGCGGCGGCGAGTTCGAGCACTCCGGGCTCCCGCAGCACCCCGTAGTGGTCCCCGGCCAGGTCGACGACGGCGGGCGGGGCGGCGCTCCAGCCGGTGCGGCCCTCGATGAAGGAGTAGTCGTCCCCGGCGGCCTTGAGGACGGTCACCGGCGCGTCGAGGCGGCGTTCGGCGAGTTCGCCGAAGCTGTACTCGAACTCGTAGGTCTCGCCGACGATCCGGGCGATCCGCCGGATCAACTCCTCGTCCAGCTCCGGCAGCAGCCGGTGGACGAAGGCGGTGAAGCCGTCCTCGTCGCCCGCCTCGGCGAGGCAGCGCTCCAGGTCGGGCCCGCTGATCGCGCCGGCGAACACCGAGTAGAGGATGGTCAGGTACGCGGGGTTGGCGTAGGAGGCCTCGCGGCCCCAGCGCTTCCCGTCGCGCCGGCGCACCTCCGGGTTGCCGGGGCAGATCAGCAGCAGGTTCTCGACCCGCTCGCCGGCCTGCTCCAACTGCCAGGCCGCCTCGAAGGCGACGCGGGCGCCGAAGGAGTAGCCCCACAGGGTGTAGGGGCCTTCGGGCTGTATCCGCCGCAGTTCGGCGAGGTCGGTGGCGGCCATCTCGCGGATGGTGGCGTACGGCGTCTCGCCCGCGTTGATCCCGTGCGACTGGATGCCGTAGAAGGCGCGGCCGTCGCCGGCCTCCCGGCCGAGCGTGCGCAGGTTCATCGGGTACCCGCCCAGGCCCGGCCAGCAGAACACGGGCCGCCGGGCGTCACCCTGCGCGAGCGGCACGAACCGGGACGAGGAGTCCGCCGGGCCGGCCCGGTCGATCCGCGCGGCGAGGTCGCCCAGGCGGGGGCATTCGAAGAGCACCTGGAGCGGCAGGGTGACGCCGCACTCGCGGTTGATCCGGTGGACGAGGGCGACGGCGATCAGGGAGTTGCCGCCGACGGCGAAGAACTCGTCCGCCACCGACACCTCCTCGTAGCCGAGCGCCTCGCCCCACACCCCGGCCAGCCAGCGCTCGCGCCCGGTGGCCGGGGCGACGAACTCCCCGCGCGTCCCGGCGGTGCGCACGGCCTCGGAGGCGGCCAGCGCCTTGAGGTCGACCTTGCCGTTGGCCGTCAGCGGCAGCTCGTCGAGGACGAGCACCCGGTTGGGGAGCATGTAGTCCGGCAGCAGGGTGGCGAGTTCGTCCTTGACGATCTCGGCCGGGCCCTTCATGTGGACGGCGTCCTCGCGCATGCCCTCGCTGCGGATCTGCTCCTCGCTGACCCTGCCGCCGAGGAAGAAGTAGGACGGGCCGCCGGCCAGCCCGGCCGCCTCCAGGACGGCGTCGATGCGGCGCGAGGCGGGCAGCGGGTGGCCGGACTTGGAGCTGTAGCCGGAGGACATGAAGCCCAGGCCCAGGCCGTTGCGCTGGAGGCGGTGCAGCTCGGTGCCGAGCGCGATGTACTCCAGCCACTCCTGGCCCGCCCCGGCGCGGGCGACGGCGGTGATGCCGAAGGCGGCCCTGGCGTACACCGACTGGTTGATCGCGATCACGTGCCGGGCCTCGACGACCTCGTCCGAGACGCGGGCCAACTCGCCCTCGCCGTACCGGTAGAGGCCGGCGGGCAGGCCCTCCACCCGGCCCTCGTGCGCCTGGACGTACAGCTCCACGGGCACGGCCGAGCGCTCGCCGGCCCGGCCGACCTCGAAGGCGCCCAGGTACTCGTCCTCCTCGGCGACGTCCAGGCGGGCCCCGGCCGCCGGGTCGGCGCCGAGCGGGCGGACGGTGAGGCCGTACTCGGGCAGGACCTCCTCCAGGACGCCCAGCAGGTGGCCGGTCTCGAACTCCATCACCTCGCGGATGTTGTTCTTGTAGACGGGCTCGATCGCCCCCGTCCTCCCCGAGAAGTGCAGGGTGAGGTAGGCCTGTTCGCGCGGCTCGGCGGCGCCGACGCGGATCAGGGCGTGCTCGACGGGGTGGTAGTAGTACAGCCCGGCCGCGAGGCCGTCCAGCCCGCCGGTCTCCAGGTACGTCTGGACGGCGTACAGGGCGCCGGGCGAGGCGTAGGCGTACTTGGGCAGCAGCCGCTCCTCGCTGTGGAACTGGCCCAACCACCGCAGCACACGGCCGAGTTCGGGGAAGCTGAGCAGCTCGGGGCCGCGCGCGAACGTACTCGCGGGGCGGGGTGCGAGCAGGGCGAGCAGGTCCTCGCGGGTGACGGGGCCGCCGTCGTAGAAGCGGTAGGTCTTGCGGGCGAAGACGGCCCGGCGCTGGGCCTCGGTCCCGCGGCGGCCGGGCAGGGCGATCCGCTCGCGGCCCGCCAGCGCGGCCGGGTCGCGCACGCCGGGGTCGGAGAGCTGGGCGCGGACCTGGAGGCGGCTGGCCTTGGACTGGTGGTGGCCGCCGCTGTGGCTGTCCTGGTCCATCAGGGCGGCCTCGCGCGGGTTCAGCTCCACGCAGGCGACGAGGTCCTGGCGCCCGGTCCGCTCGTCCTCGGTGACGACGGCGGCGGAGCGGCGCACCCAGGTGTGCTCCTCGACCGCGCGGGCGATCTCGTCCAACTCGACGCGGTGGCCGCGCAGTTTGACCTGGTTGTCGGCGCGCCCGGCGAACTGCAGGGTGCCGTCCGGGTTCCAGCGGGCGAGGTCGCCGGTGCGGTAGAGGCGTTCGGCGGGGGCGAACGGGGAGGGGACGAAGCGCTCGGCGGTCAGCTCCGGGCGGTTGAGGTAGCCCCGGGCCAGCTGGACGCCGCCGATGTACAGCTCGCCGGTGCCGCCGAGGCCGACGGGCGCCAGGTGCTCGTCCAGGACGTAGCACTGGGTGTTGTCCACGGGCCGGCCGATCGGGACGGAGTCGGCGCCGTCGCCGGGCGCGGCCGGGTCGACCAGGTGCGCGGTGGCGTTGATGGTGCACTCGGTCGGGCCGTACAGGTTGACCAGCGAGGCGCCGGGCAGGGCCTCGGCCAGCTCGTGGGCCAGGCGGCGCGAGAGCGCCTCCCCGCCGGAGAAGAGCCCGGTCAGACCGGTGCAGCCGGCGAAGCCCTCGGTCTCCAGCAGCGCCCGCAGCAGGGTCGGCACGCACTGCAGGGCGGTGACGCCGTACCGGCGCACGGCGGCCACCAGTGCCTGCGGGTCCCGGTGGAGGCCCGGGGTCCCGGCCACGACCCGGGCGCCGACGGCCGGGGCGAGGATCTCCCACTGGGCGGCGTCGAAGCTCATCGGCGTCTTCTGCAGCACGGTGACCTCGGGGTCCAGGTGCCCGGCCCCGAGCAGCCAGCGCAACTGGGCGACCACGGCGCGGTGCTCGACCAGCACGCCCTTGGGGCGGCCGGTGCTGCCGGAGGTGTAGATGACGTACGCGGCGTCCCCGGGGCCCGGGCCCTCCCCCTCGACCCGCTCGGGCCGGTGCTGCGCCTCCTCGACGGTGACCACCTCGGTGCCCGGGGGCACGAGGGCGGCCAGGCGCTCGCGCAGGTGCTCCTGGGTGAGGACGATGCGCGTGCCGCTGTCCTCCAGCATGTAGCGCAGCCGGTCCTCGGGGTACTCGGGCGACAGCGGCAGGTACCCGGCCCCGGCGTACAGGACGCCCCAGACGCCGGCGACCAGCGCCGTCGAGGGCTCGGCGAACAGGCCGACGCAGCCGTCCGGCCCGGCGCCGAGGGCGCGCAGCCGGGCGGCGGTGCGGCGGGCGCGCTCGGACAGGTCGAGGAAGGTGAGCTCGCCGTCCTCCCCGATGACGGCCGGGGAGGCGGGGCGCACCCGCACCTGCCCGTCGAGCAGGTCGGTGAGCGCGCTGCCGGCCGGGGCGCGGCGGGCGTGGGGAAGGGCGGTGACGGCGGTGGTGGTGTGCATGGGGAACCTTCGGTGCGTGGACGGACGGGGCCCGGCGGGGGCCGTCCGTGGACGGCACCGGGCCGGTCTCCACCGTCGGCCGCCCGGCGTCCCGGTCACATGAGGCACCGGTCCAGACCTCTGACGGTCCCGTCCCGGGTGCTCGTGCGTTCACGATCACGTAACCGGCCGGAAGCGCGGCGTGGGTAGCGTCGCCCCCATGACGGCTTCACGCACTCGCCTCGAACGGCTCTGGCACCGGCCCTTCCGCAGGTCCGACCGCAGGTGCGCGGCGCCCGAGGGCCAGGCCACCCGGCTGCCCGCGCTCACCGGCGGCCCGTACCGGCTCGCCCGCCCGCACCAGGCCCCGGCCCGTACGGAGTCCCGGCCGCCGCTGCTCTCTCCGCCGTCCGATCCGTCTCTTCCGCCCCTGCCGTTCCTGCCGTTCCTGCCGTCCCTGCCGGACGGGACGCGCCTGCTGGTGCGCCCGGCCGGGCCCGCCGACAAGGCGGAGGCGCTGGCGATGCACGGCCGCTGCTCCCCCGCCTCGCTGCGGCTGCGCTACCACGGGCCGGTCCGCGACGCCGACCGCTACCTGGACCACCTGCTCGACGCCCGGCACGGCCGCACCCTCGCGGTGACGGCCCCGGACGGGCGGATCGTCGCCCTCGGGCACCTGATGTGGGACGACGGGGAGGCGGAGCTGGCCGTGCTGGTCGAGGACGCCTGGCAGCGGCACGGGCTGGGCACGGCGCTGCTGCGCCGGCTGGCCTCGGAGGCCCGGGCGGCGGGGATCGGGACGGTGTACGCGGTGACGTACGCGGCCAACACCGCGCTGATCGCCGCGATGCGGCGGCTGGCGGCGCCGCTGGACTTCCGGCCGGAGGACGGCACCCTGGTGATCACCGCCACCCTGGCCGCGCACGAGCAGGCCGCGCCCGCGCACCGTCCGGGCAGCTGACGTCCTCACGGTTCCTCACCGGTCCTCACCGCTGCTTCCGGGCCGCTGATCATCTCTTCACCAGATCCTCACGCGGGAACCCTGCGGCGCCCCGGCGCGTCCTCAGGCGGTGAACGGCCCGTCCGTACACCGCCCTCCTCGACGGCCCGTCAGGCGCCCCGCGGACCGCGTCCGAGCTGGCCGTACGGGGTCCGGATCGTCGAGCCCGGCGGCGGAGTCGGTAGGCTGACCCCGTCCCCGCCGCCCGCCGGCCCGTAGTCCGGCCACGGGTGGTGCCGCAGCAAGGAGGAACCACTGAGCATGGCAGGCACCGAATCGGAGCCCACAGGCGCACGCGACGCCTCGCTGCCGGCCCGCGCCAAGATCGCGGTCACGGCGGGGAAGGTCGCCGCCGCCGTGTCCCGCAAGGCCGGGCGAGGTAGCGGCTCGGTGATCGGCGGCAAGGTCGCCCTCAGGCTCGACCCCGATCTGCTCGGCACCCTCGCCGACCACCTCGACGTGGTCCTGGTCAGCGCGACCAACGGCAAGACCACCACCACCCGCCTGATCGCCGAGGCGCTGCGCGCCGCCGGCCCGGTGGTCTCCAACGCGCTCGGCGCCAACATGCCGGCCGGCATCACCTCCGCCCTCGCCGGCGGCAGCGACGCCCGCTTCGGCGTGATCGAGGTCGACGAGAAGTACCTGGCGATGGTCGCCCGCGACACCCGCCCCAAGGCGATCGCCCTGCTCAACCTCTCCCGCGACCAGCTCGACCGCGCCGCCGAGACCCGCATGATGGCGGAGAAGTGGCGCGAGGGCCTCCAGGACACCGAGGCCGTGGTCATCGCCAACGCCGACGACCCGCTGGTGACCTGGGCCGCCTCCTCCTGCAAGAAGGTGGTCTGGGTGGCCGCCGGCCAGGCGTGGAAGGAGGACGCCTGGTCCTGCCCCGCCTGCGGCGGCGTGATGCAGCGCCCCGGCGACGACTGGTTCTGCCAGGAGTGCGGCTTCCGGCGCCCCAACCCGCACTGGGCGCTCCAGGGCACCCACGTGATCGACCCGCAGCGCGGCGCCTGGCCGATCCAGCTCCAGCTGCCGGGCCGGGCCAACCTCGCCAACGCCACCAGCTCCGCCGCCGTCGCCGCCGTCTTCGGCGTCGCCCCGCAGGTCGCCCTGGAGCGGATGCGCTCGGTGACCGCCGTCGCCGGCCGCTACGACGTCGTCCAGTACCAGGGCCGGGACATAAGGCTGCTGCTCGCGAAGAACCCGGCCGGCTGGCTGGAGACCTTCTCGCTGATCGACGGCCCGCCGGCCCCGGTCATCCTCTCCGTCAACGCCCTCGACGCCGACGGCACCGACACCTCCTGGCTCTGGGACGTCGACTACGAGCGCCTCGCGGGCCACCCGGTGTTCGTGATGGGCCAGCGCAAGCTGGACCTCGCGGTGCGCCTGGAGGTCGCCGGGCTGCAGTTCCACGTCGTGGACTCGCTGGAGCAGGCCGTCCGGATGGCCCCGCCCGGCCGGATCGAGGCCATCGCCAACTACACCGCCTTCCAGCAGCTGCGGAAGGTCGTGGCCGGCTGATGCCGGGCCCGCACCACCCTGTTCACGTATCGGAAGGTCTTCGAGGATGAGTGAGAGCAGCCTGCGCGTGGTCTGGGTCTACCCGGACCTGCTCAGCACCTACGGCGACCGGGGCAACGCCCTGGTCGTGGAGCGCCGGGCCCGCCAGCGCCACCTCAACGTGACCCGGATCGACGTCCGCTCCGACCAGGCGATCCCCACCAGCGGGGACATCTACCTGATCGGCGGCGGCGAGGACCGCCCGCAGCGCCTGGCCGCCGAGCGGCTGCGCGCCGACAGCGGCCTCGTCCGGGCCTCCGAGAACGGCGCGATCATCTTCGGCGTCTGCGCCGGGTTCCAGATCATGGGCCACGAGTTCATCAACGACCTCGGCGAGCGCGAGCCGGGCCTGGGCCTGCTCGACGTCTGGACCTCGCGCGGCGAGGGCGCCCGCTGCGTCGGCGACGTCCTCGCCGACGTCGACCCGCAGCTCGGCCTGCCGCAGCTGACCGGCTTCGAGAACCACCAGGGCGTCACCCAGCTCGGCCAGGGCGTGCGGCCCTTCGCCACCGTCACCGTCGGCCGGGGCAACGGCACCGGCGACGGCACCGAGGGCGCCTGGCGGGACACCGTCTTCGGCACCTACCTGCACGGCCCCGTGCTGGCCCGCAACCCCGCCGTGGCCGACATGCTGATCAAGCTGGCGCTGGACGTCAACGCCCTGCCGCCGGCCGACACGACCTGGTACGACGCGCTGCGCACCGAGCGCATCGCGGCCGCGACGCGCCCCGCGTAGTACCTCCGGCGGACCCGGCGCCGGGTGCCCGCGATGCGGTCACCCGGCCCACGGGCCGCCCCGGACGTACGACAATGGGGACGCCTACTGCACACCCTCCTCGGCAGCAGGCCGCACTTCCGCGCGGGGGCGCCGACGGCGCCGCTCCCGCGTCGGCTCCTGCCCGGCCGGACCAGGGGCCGTATGCTCGACTTCACGGCCGTTTTCGGGCGTTTCGCCCGGATCGGCCGGTCCTTCACCCCGCGGCCACCTCCCCGCCATCCCGGTGTGGGAGCGCCCCGCTACGGTGGCGGCTCGTCGTCCCAGCCTGTAGTCCGGCCGTTCCTCGGTTCTGCTCGGGAGTTGCAAAGCTAATGCGTATCGGAGTGCTGACCAGCGGCGGTGACTGCCCCGGACTCAACGCGGTGATCCGCTCCGTGGTCCACCGGGGGGTGGTCGACCACGGCGACGAGATCATCGGTTTCCAGGACGGCTGGCGCGGACTTCTCGAAGGCGTCCACCGCCCGCTGACCCTCGACTCGGTGAGCGGCATCCTGGCCCAGGGCGGCACGATCCTCGGCTCCTCCCGGGTCCAGCCGAGCCACCTGCGCGACGGTGTGGAGCGGGCCAAGAAGTACTGCTCCGACCTCGGCATCGACGCCGTCATCCCGATCGGCGGCGAGGGCACCCTCAAGGCCGCCAAGCTGATGAGCGACGCGGGCCTGCCCGTCGTCGGCGTGCCGAAGACCATCGACAACGACATCGCGGCCACCGACGTCACCTTCGGGTTCGACACCGCCGTCTCCGTTGCCACCGACGCCCTCGACCGGCTCAAGACCACCGCCGAGTCCCACCAGCGCGTCATGGTCGTCGAGGTCATGGGCCGCCACACCGGCTGGATCGCGCTCAACGCGGGCATGGCGGCCGGCGCGCACGCCATCGTCGTGCCGGAGCGCCCCTTCCACATCGACAAGCTGACCGAGGTCGTGCGCGAGCGCTTCGACCGGCAGAAGAAGTTCGCGATCGTGGTCTGCGCCGAGGGCGCCAAGCCCGAACCCGGCACCATGCACTGGGAGGAGGGCACCAAGGACATCTACGGGCACGAGCGGTTCACCGGCATCGCCACCCAGCTCTCCCGCGAACTGGAGCACCGCCTCGGCAAGGAGGCCCGCCCGGTCATCCTCGGCCACACCCAGCGCGGCGGCACCCCGACGGCGTACGACCGCGTCCTGGCCACCCGCTTCGGCTGGCACGCCGTGGAGGCCGTCCACAAGGGCGCCTTCGGGCACATCACCGCACTGCAGGGCACCGCCATCAACCTGGTGCCGATCGCGGAGGCCGTCGCCGAGCTCAAGACCGTCCCGCAGGAGCGCTACCAGGAGGCCGAGACGGTCATCTGACCGCCTCCCCTCCCGGCGCCCCCTCGACCCTCGCGGTCCCGGGGGCGCCGTTCCGTTTCCCCGCCGGGATCCGGTCGAAGTGCCGCAGGCCCGAGCAGACCTAGCGGGTGGCGGTGATGGCGGCGGCGGGGGTGCCGATGGGGGTCCAGCCGGTGCCGGGGCCGTCCCACCGGGAGACGGCGCTGTGGTCGGCCGAGAGCCGGTAGACGGTGTGGTCGCCGACGGCGAGGTCGGCGCCGGCGTCACCGATCGGTGTCCAGGCCATGGGGGTGCCGTCGTACTTGAGGATCCGGCCGGTGGCGGTGTCGACGGCGAAGAGCCCGGCGCCGCCGGCGTGGAGCCCGGTGGCGGGGCCTCCGATGCGCTGCCACCGGCCGGGGGTGCCGCTCCACTGGCGGATCTCGCCACGGTCGGGGGCGAGGGCGTAGAGGTGGTCGTTGTCGACGGCGTAGTCGGCGCCCGGGCCGCCGACCGGGGTCCAGTCGGCGGGGGTGGTGCCGGTGCCGTTGTAGCGGTTGACGCCGCCGGTGGCGGGGTCGACGGCGAACAGGCCGGCTCCTCCGGCGTAGAGCCTGACGGCGGCGCTGCCGATGACCGTCCAGGCGGTGCCGGAATCCCAGCGCAGGACGGCGGTGCCGTCCTCCTTGATGGCGTAGAGGTGGTCGCCGCCGACGGCGAACTGGCGGCCGGGGGTGCCGATCTTCGACCAGTGCCCGGGGACGCCGTCGTAGCGGTACAGGTCGCCGGTGGCGGGGTCGGTGAGGAACAGGCCGGCCGGTCCGGCGAGGAGGTCGCGGGCGGACGGGCCGATGTCGGTCCAGGTGGTGCCCGTGCCGCTCCAGGCGCGTACGTGCTGGTGGTCGGTGCTGACGGCGAACAGGCCGGTGGGGGCGCTGTCGTTCGGGGGGAGGGCGGCGGGGCGCGGGCCGGGGTGCGGGTCGCGGGCGAGGTAGGCGCCGGCCGCCAGGAGCGCCAGGGCGACGCCCAGGGCCAGGGCCAGGTTGCGGACACGGGCGGGGCCCGGCCGGGGGGCCGCGGCGGCGTCCCCCGCCGGGGGCCGGTCCGTGCGTTCGAGGATGACGCCCCGCACGATCCGGTGCCCGACGCCCTCCCGTCCTTCGGCGGACGGGAGGGCGTCGGTCAGCAGGGCGACCGAGGCCCGGCGGACGTCCAGTTCGGTGTGGAGGCGCGCCAGTACCTCGGCCGAGGGATCGCGGGGCACGGGAAGCGCCGGATCGGCCGCGGAGCCCGGCCGGTCGTGGGCGTGGCCGGGCGGGGCGAGCGGCTCGGTCAGCGCCCGCCGGGCCTCGGCCTGGTGGCGCTGGAGCAGGCCCAACTCCCCGTACGCGGCGCTCAGGAGGCGGTCGGGGCCCGGCGCCTCCTCGGCGGGACCGTGCCCGGGCGGCGCGCCGCCGTCGGCGGGGGTCGCGCCGGACGTGCCGAGCCCGTCCACGAGTTGGGCGATGAGCCGCTCCAGGGTCTCGATCAGGTCCGCGACCTCGGCGAGGTCCTTCCTGCCCTGCTTCCTGGCCGCGGCGTCCGGCCGCGGGGCGGCGGCGGCCGCAGCGGCGGCCGCCGTGTGGAGCGTGCGCGCCTTCGCGGACATCGCTTCCCGGGCGGTGGCGTCGCGCGGGAAGCGGTCCCGTACGACCCTCAGCAGCAGGGCCAGCGGGATGAGCTTCTCGCCGGACCGGTACTGGCCCCACACGCTCTTGCTGGACTTGTAGTCACCGGACCTGTAGCGGTCCTGGAGCTCCCTGAGCGTGACGCCCTCGGTCAGGACCGTCAGGAACCGCGCGAGGGCCTTCGCCTCGCCGCCGCCGTGGTCCTTCGGCGGTTCGGCCTGCCCGACCGGCTGTGGCATCGCTCCCCCTCGGCGTCCGTGCCTGTCCGTTCCCGTCCGCGCCTGTCCGTGCCTGTCCGTGCCTGTCCGTGGCGCTTCGCACCGCTGACCTGCTGAAACACCCCGACACGCCTCACGGACCATCAGATCAGGTTCCACCGTGGTGTTCCACCGCTTCCGGCAACTCGCCGCAGCGGACCGCACACCCCCGTACGGACGACAGGCCGGGACGGGACACCGACCAGGAGGACCCGCCGTGAACCACCACCCGAGCGACCCCGCCCGCCCCCGGCCCGGCCGACGGCCGCTGAAGGCGCTGCTGCGCGTCGGCAGCCTCGCCGCGGCCGCCGTGCTCCTCCTCGGCGTCCCCGCCGAGGCCGCTCCGCCCGCCGTCCCGAAGGCGGCGGCCGCCGCCGTGCCCGCGCCCGTCCCCGTGTCCATGGGCTCCATCGTGTCCGCCGAGCGGGACGCCTACGCCCTGGCCGCCGACCGCTCCGCCGTCTACCGCTGGTCGGACGGCTCGCAGAAGTGGACCAGGATCGGCGGCCCGGCCGAGAAGCTGTTCGCCGGCGGCGCGGGCCTGTTCGCCGTCGACCCGAAGACGGGCAACCTCAACAAGTACACCGGAACACCGGGGAGTTGGACGAAGGTCGGCGGCCCCGGCCGCACCTTCGCCGTCACCAACGACCACCTGTACGGCCTGGCCCCCGACGGCAGCTCCGTCCGCGAGTGGACCGGGCGCGGCACCGACTGGCGCACCATCGGCACCACCCCCGCCACCCAGCTCTACGCCGGCGGCGCGGGCCTGTTCGCCACCGACCCCAAGACCGGCAACCTCAACAAGTACACCGGCACCCCGGGGAGTTGGACGAAGGTCGGCGACCCCGGCCGCACCTTCGCCGTCACCAACGACCACCTGTACGGCCTGGCCCCCGACGGCAGCTCCGTGCACGAGTGGACCGGGCGCGGCACCGACTGGCGCACCATCGGCACCACCCCCGCCGCCCAGCTCTACGCCGGCGGCGCGGGCCTGTTCGCCACCGACCCCAAGACCGGCAACCTCAACAAGTACACCGGGAAGTCGACCAGGTGGGTCGCGGTCGGCGGCCCCGGCGCGGACTTCACCGCCACCGGGGCGCTGCTGTACGGCCTCGCGCCCAACCACACGTCCGTGGCCCGCTACACCGGTGCGGCGAAGGACTGGGACCTCGGCGTCAGCGCCCCGGTGGCCAACCCCGCCACGGACGAGCAGAAGCTCCAGCGCCTCGGCGCACTGACCGCGTCCGGCGGGGACGCCACCGCCGCCTGGTACGCGGCGCGCCGCGACCACATGAAGGGCAAGCCCGACGTGTTCGAGTTCAACTGGTCGACGGACTACTGCACCCACTCGCCCGACAAGCCGGTCGGCTTCGACTTCACGGCGGCCTGCGCCCGCCACGACTTCGGCTACCGCAACTACAAGGAGCTGATCGGCGACCAGGCGTTCAGGAGCAACATCGACGGAAGGGCGCCCAAGGTCCAGGTCGACAGCGTCCTCCTGCAGGACCTGAGGAGCGTGTGCGAGCCCCACCTCATCAGCCGCTACGAGGTCTACCCGACCGGGCCCGCCCGCCTGCTCTGCCTGAAGACGGCCCAGAGCTACTACGCCGGCGTCACCATCGGTGGCTGACCCGCCGGTTCCGGGTGTGGGGGCGGCGCCCGCGGCCCGGGGGGCCCCCCCCCCCCGCCGCCGCGCCCCCCGGGGGGGGGGCCCCCGGGGGGGGGGGGGGGCCCCCCGGGCGGGGGGCGGGCCCCCACACCCGTGAGCACGGGCCGGGCCCGTACGCCGACGACCACTTCGCCGGCGCCTCCCGAGGCCGTCACCGCGCGCACAGCCGGTCCAGGGACGCGCGGCTCTCCTCGTCCGTACCGCGGTAGACCAGCAGGCGCAGTTCCGGGTCCTGGAGGGGCAGCAGGACTTCGAAGTCGACGGTGATCGCTCCGGCGACCGGGTGCCTCAGCAGCTTGCGGCCTCGCCCGTTGACGCGGACCTCCCGCTCGGCCCACAGGCGGGCGAAGTCCTCGTCCTGCGCGCTGAACTCGGCGATCAGCTCGGCCAGCGCCCGGTCCTCCGGGTGAGCGGCCCACGCGGCGCGCAGGTGGGCGACCCCGTCCCGCAGCGTGCCCTCGCGGTCGGCGTAGAAGCCGCGCATCGCCGGGTCCAGCAGGCACAGCCGCATCGCGTTGCGCCGCGACGGCGCAACGGCGTCGAAGCCCGGTAGCAGCCGGGCCATTTCGGGATTCCGGGCGAGGATGTCGAAGCGGTGGTCCAGCAGCATGGCCGGCAGCGGCGAGAGGTCGCCGACCAGCCGGGTCAGCGACGGCGCCGCACCGGCGGCCGGCCCGCCGGTGCTGTCCGGACGGCGGTGTCCGGCCAGGTCGAACAGGTAGTCGCGTTCGCCCGGATCCAGGCACAGGGCCCCGGCCAGCGCCGTCAGCACCTCCGGCGAGGGCCGCAGCCCGCGGCTCTGCTCCAGCCGGACCACGTAGTCGGTGCTGACCCCGGCCAGTTCGGCGACCTCCTCCCGGCGCAACCCCGGCGTCCGCCGGGGCCGCCGGGGCGACGGCAGGCCCAGCCGGTCGGGGTCGAGGCGTTCGCGCCTGCTCCGCAGGAAGGCGGCCAACTCGTTGGCGGCGTCGACGGTTCGGGTCGTCATGTCCGGTCCAACGGCGAGGGTGGGAGCGGTCTTCCCAGGAAGCGCCCTCCCTTATCCGGGAGCCGCGGCTGCCACAGACTCGGTCCCGGCAACGCACCACGAACACAGGAGCACCTGATGGCACTGACCCTCGACGCCTACCGGCTACTGGGCCGCTCGGGACTGCGGGTCTCCCCGCTGGCCCTGGGCGCGGCGACCTTCGGCACCGAGTGGGGCTGGGGCGCCGAACGGGCCGAGGCCCGCAAGCTGTTCGACCACTACGTCGGGAGCGGCGGCAATCTCATCGACACCGCCGACACCTACACCGACGGCAGCTCCGAGCGCCTGCTGGGCGAGTTCGCCCACGAGGAGCGCGAACGCCTGGTGCTGGCGACCAAGTACTCGACGCTGCGCCGCCCCGGCGACCCCAACTCCGGAGGCGGCCACCGCAAGGCCCTGTTCGGCTCGGTGGAGGGGAGCCTGCGGCGGCTGGACACCGACTACCTCGACCTGCTGTACCTGCACGTCTGGGACGTCCGGACGTCGGCCGAGGAGGTCCTGCGCGGCCTGGACGACCTGGTCCGGCAGGGCAAGGTGCTGTACGTGGCGATCGCCAACACCCCGGCCTGGCAGGTGTCCCGGATGCAGGCGATCGCCGATCTGCGCGGCTGGTCGCCGCTGGTCGCGCTGCAGCTGGAGTACAGCCTGATCGAACGCACCGCGGAGCGCGACCTGATCCCGATGGCCCGGGAACTGGGCCTGGGCGTGGTCCCGTACTCGCCGCTGGGCGGCGGGGTGCTCAGCGGCAAGTACGGGCCGGGCGACCTGACCGCGCCGGGCCCCGCCACCGGCGACGGCACCCGCAGGAGCCACAACCTCGCCCTGGGCACCCTCACCGAACGCAACCTGGCCGTGGCCGAGGCCGCCCGGAAGGTCGCCGCCGAGCTCGGCCGCACCCCCGCGCAGGTCGCGCTGGCCTGGACCCTGCGGAACCCGGGCGTGACGACCACACTGATCGGGGCCCGCACCGCCGCCCAACTGGAGGAGAACCTGGGCGCCCTGGACGTCGAGTTCACGCCCGCCCACCTGGCCCTCCTGGACACGGCGAGCGCGATCGACCTCGGCCGGCCCCACGACCTGCTGACGAGCGACCACATCCGCCAGGTGACCACCGGCGGCCTGCGGATCGAGACCCGCCACTGACGTCCGGCGGCCGGCTGCGGAAGGCGAGGCCGGCTGCGATCCGCGTCACCGGCATGCCCCGGGCGGACAGCAGCAGCATCCTCCGCGAGCCATACCCGGCTTCCCGGCGGTCCTCTGGGTAGCGTGATGGCATGGAGATCCTCGCGTACGGAGTGCAGGCCGACGAACGGCCGCTGCTGGAACGGGCCTTCGCGGGCCGGCACGGGCTGCGCTGCCTGGACGTGTTCCTCAACCGGGACACCGCCCCGCTGGCCGCCGGGTACCCGGTGGTCAGCAGCAGCGTCAACGCCGTCCTCGACGCGCAGACGCTCACCGCCCTCGCCGCCGGCGGCACCAAGCTCATCGCCCAGCGCTCCACCGGCTTCAACAACATCGACCTCGACGCCGCCGCCGGCCTCGGCCTCACCGTCGCCCGGGTCTCCCACTACAGCCCGTACGCCGTGGCCGAGCACGCCTGGACGCTGGCGATGGCCGTCAACCGGCGGCTGGTGCGCGCCGCGAACCGCTCGCGGGAGTTCGACTTCCGCCTCGACGGGCTGCTCGGGCGCGACGTCCACGGCATGACCGTCGGCGTCATCGGCACCGGCAAGATCGGCGAGTGCTTCGCCCGGATCGCCAACGGATTCGGCACCGAACTCCTCGGCTGGGACATCGCCCCCAACCCCGAGTGCCTCCAACTCGGCATGCACTACACCGAGTTGCCCGAGCTGCTCTCCCGCGCCGACCTCATCAGCCTCCACGTCCCCCTCGTCCCCGCCACCCACCACCTCATCGACACCGCCGCCCTCGCCCGCATGAAGCACGACGCCATCCTCGTCAACTCCAGCCGCGGCGGCCTCATCGACAGCGCCGCCCTCGTCGAAGCCCTGCGCGCCGGGCGGCTCTCCGGCGTCGGCCTCGACGTCTACGAGGAGGAGACCGGCGTCTTCTTCACCGACCAGTCCATCCAGGGCATCACCGACGACACCCTCGCCCGCCTCGTCACCTTCCCCCAGGTCGTCGTCACCAGCCACCAGGCCTACTTCACCCACACCGCCGTCGGCCAGATCATCGACGCCACCGTCCGCAACATCGACGACTACGCCGCGGGCCGCACCAACGAGAACACCCTCGTCCCCAAGTCGTGACCCCGCGAGCCCGAGCCTCCGAACGGTTGCGATCCTCGGTCGCCCCGAAGGGCGACCTCCACCAGCGGCCGACGCGAACCGGACACTAGTCGGTCGGCTGCGGCGTCCAGCGGTGCAGGCCCTTGCGGTCGTAGTACCGGGTCATCGCGAAACCGAAGGCGAGGGCGAGCACCAGGCCGACCGCGATCATGATCCAGCCCCGGAGCAGTCCGGCGTCGCCCCGGGCGTCGAAGAACAGGATCGCCCGGATGCCGTCGCTCAGCTGGCGCATCGGTTCGAACGTGCCGAGAAAGCGGTAGAAGCCGGGCACCGCCTGGAGCGGCACGGTCGCACCCGAGGAGGGCAGGGCGAGCGCGATGAAGACGAACATCGACACCAGCTGCCCGATCCCGCCGAAGGCCGCGTTGATCGCCTGCACTCCGAGGCCCACGGCCAGGCTCGCGCAGTACGCGAAGAGCCACAGCATCGCCGGGTGCGGGGCGTCCATGCCGAGGACCCCGGCCGTGCAGAGCAGCACCAGGGTGGTGGTGAGCAGCATGATCCCGGCCGTCATGACCATCTTGAGCAGCAGGGTCTGGGTGCGGCTGATCGGGACGGTCGGGCGGCGGGTGTGCCAGGGGCCGATCTCGCTGTCGGCGTAGCCGAGCGCGCCGTCGACGCCGCTGTGGATGATGTTGCCGCCGATGAAGGCGGTCAGCACGGCCAGGAGCGTGTAGTAGAAGGCGCTCAGGCCCAGGCCGCTGTGGCTGCCGATCGGGTGGCCGATCCGGGTGGTGACGGCGAACGGGTCGGCGAGCAGCAGCCGGGCGGTGGCACCGGTGTCCGGGGCGGCGGTGGCGGGCGGGAGGACGGCGAGCAGTTCCTTGCCGGTGGCGAGCGAGGCCTGGTGGGCGGCGTTCTGGGCGATCTGGGCGGCGATCGAGGAGCCGAGGCTGCCGAGGCCGGGGTTGGTGAGGACCGTCAGGGCGGGCCGGTCGGTGGCCCGGCCGGTCGCCAGTGCGGCGACGGCGGCGGTGAAGTCCTTCGGGACGAGCAGGGCGCCGTAGACCTTGCCGGAGGCGAGCTGCTCGTCGAGTCCGGCGCCGTCGACCTGCTTCCAGTCGACGCTCTCGCCGGGGCTGCCGGCCACCACGGCCCTGGTCAGCAGGGTGCCGACCGTCTCGGCGCGGCCGGGCGGAGGCGGGCCCTGGTCCTCGTTCACCAGGGCGATCGGAAGCCGGTGAAGGTGCCCGGCCGGGTTGACGATGCCGCCCATGTAGAGCAGCGAGAGGACGACGGCCAGCAGGCCGCACAGGATGCTCGGGAAGAGCCACAGTTTGGGCCGGCGTGCGAGCTGGAACGCCCGCGCCTGCCGGACGGGCCCCTGGGAGTCCGCGGTCGCCATGCCACCCCTCGGGTTCGGGCACGCCTGGACGCCGTGCCGCTGCGAGTACGGCGGGAAGCCGTTCCATGGCCGCCGACCCGCCAAACCCTCCGTCACCCAGGCGGGTGCAACGCCCTCCCAGGGCCTTTCCTGCGGACCACCGGACGGCCCGGATGATCCACGGGGAGCGTTCTCACTAGCCGCAGCTGTAGCCGTCGTACGAGTCGATCTCCTCCTGTCTCCTGGCCTCCTGGCTCCGTCTGCGGGAGCCGGCGTCGCAGGTCCGCAGGTCGTGGTCGGCGGGCAGGGCGCTCAGTCCCCGCAGGGCCACGGCCGCCGTCCCCTTCCTGAGGGGTTCGGCCGCCCGGGCGGCCTTCAGGACCCGTTCCCCCGGCCCGGTGGTCGTACGTGGCGGCGGAGTCGACGCGCCGGTGGCCCAGAAGACGGCCGCGAAGGACAGCAGGAGGACCGGCAGCGGGACGGGCCACACACCGGGGAACGCGCGAGGCCACCCCAGGGTGGCCAGGAACATGACGACCAGGGAGCCGCCCAGTCTCGCCTTTCGCTGGTCCACCCACCGCACGCGTTCGACGAGTTCCTCGTCGTAGGCCAGGCCCTGCGCCGCGAGCCGTGCGCGCAGGGCCTTCGCCTCCGGGGACGTGTCCACCGACATGAGCAGATAGTTGAGATCGTCGGCGTGCGCGGACGTGTACAAGCGCACGGCCACCGCTTCGAACTCGTTTCCGGTACGGTCCCCGGCTTCCGCGCCCGCCCCGGTACCGGCCGCGGCGGGTGTGGTCAGCGTGACGTCACCGGAGCGGGCGGCGACCAGCCGGCCGCCCTCGTGCATCTTCGCCACGGTCATCGCCCCCAGGTTTCCGGCCAGGTGGGCGAGTTCGGTCCGCGTCAGGTCGAACTCCCGCCCGGCCGCGAGCCGTTCGGCCCGGTACAGCCTGCGCACCGCGCGGTGGCAGCGCACGGTGGCCACGGTGATCACCGTCCCCGCCCCCAGCAGGAGCACGAGGATCAGGAGCATCCGCATGACGTCCCCCTCACTGTCGGGCCCGCCCAAGTCTGTCGTCCGCGAGGGGTGCCAGGCAAGCAGCAACTACACGACACAGAAGGCGAGTTGACGCGTTCGGATACCCGTTCGCCCCGTCCGGCGAGCAGGGGCGGGCGAGGCTGCTCCCCGGTCTTGACCCCGCGATGCCCGTTCCTTGGGCGGACTTTGACTTATCGTAGGCGTCCCATTCCCTCCTGTTCATCTCACCGACACCCCGCGTTCGGTTTACTCGCCAGTACGCGCTGTCTACGCGGTGAACAGTGTCCCGTCGGCGGGGAAGGCCCCCGCCGATCACACTGAGGGAGCGTCATGGCACGTCTCACGATCGGCCGCTGGGGACGGCGGCTGATTTCCGGGGTGGCGGTGATGACGGCAGCCGCCACGCTGGCGCCCGCACCCGCCTCGGCCCACGACGCCAGCCAGCCCACGGCCCACAAGATCGGCCACGTGTGGACGATCATCCTGGAGAACAAGTCCTACGAGGCGACGTTCACCGGCCTCAACCAGAACAGCTACCTGTGGAAGACCCTCCCCCAGTACGGCGAGCTGCTGCGCCAGTACTACGGGACCGGCCACTACAGCCTCGACAACTACGTCAGCCTCGTCTCCGGCCAGGCCCCGACCCCGGACAACCAGGCCGACTGCGCGCAGTACAAGGACGTCAGCCCCGGCACCCCGGCCGCCGACGGCCAGGTCAACGCCTCCTCGGGCTGCGTCTACCCCAGCTCCGTGTACACCCTCTTCAACCAGCTGGACGACAAGAACCTCAGCTGGAAGGCGTACATGCAGCAGATGGGCAACACGCCCGGCCGCGAGGACGTCTACCGCTGCGGCATCCCCGGCGACCCGTCCGGCGCCGGCGTCCCGGACCCGGGCGGCGCGACCGCCGAGGACCAGTACGTCGCCAAGCACAACCCGACGGCCTGGTTCCACTCCCTGATCGACGACCCGCAGGAGTGCGCCAACGTCGTCCCCCTGGACGGCCGCCCCGCCACCGCGGACCACCCGGCCCTCACCGGCCTGGCCGAGGACCTCAAGAGCGAGGACACCACCCCGGCGTTCTCCTGGATCACGCCCGACAACTGCTCGGACGCCCACGACGCCGTCTGCAAGGGCGACAACTCCTCCGGCGACCCGAACGACCACCAGGGCGGCCTCTACGCCTCGGACCGGTTCCTGGAGAAGATCGTCCCGCAGATCATGGCCTCCCCGGCGTTCCAGCACGACGGCATGATCCAGATCATCTTCGACGAGGCCTTCCCGCCCTACAAGATGTACGGCAACTCGGTCGCCGACTACACCGGCAACAAGGACCCCAAGCTCAACACCCCCACCGACACGGCCCAGTCCGTCGTCGCCTGCTGCAACGAGCTGCCCGGCCCGAACACCACCCAGCCCGGCTTCCAGGCCTTCGGCCAGGACACCACCCCCGGTGGCGGCATCACCGGTGCGCTGCTCATCTCCCGCTACATCAAGCCGGGTTCGGTCAGCGACCAGCCGTACAACCATTACTCCTGGCTTCGAAGCATGGAGGATCTCTACGGCATCGAGCAGGGCGGCACCGACAACCACGGCCACCTCGGCTACGCCGCCGCGGACGGGCTGCGCCCGTTCGGCGCCGACGTCTACAACAACCCCTCGGGCCACGCCCTGCCGCCGGCGCCGTCGGGCAGCCTCGTCTACCCGGCCACCGGCCGCGCCGACGAGCCGCAGACGCCGGTCACGGCCGCGCCGACCGGACAGTGACCTCCCGGAACCCGTGAAGGACCCCCAACACCGATGAACGCTGCGAGCACCGCAGCGCCGCGCCGGGCCGACGACCGTCGGCCCGGCCCCCGGCGCACCCGATCCCTCCTCCGCCCGGCGGCGCTCGCCTGCGCCGCCCTCGCCCTGCTGCTGTCCGGCTGCACCGGGGAGTCCTCCTCCACCTCCTCCGCCTCTTCCGACGGCCGGCGCAACGCGACCGACACGGTGAAGGACCTCGGGGCCGTCCCGATCCCCACCGCGCCCACGGCCCGCGCGACGCCCGTCGCCGACGAGCAGCACCTGCAGCTCGTCGCCATGGGCGACACCGTCCAGGCCAAGCTGCCCGAGGGCGGCGCGCTGGTGCGGGCCGTCGGGCCCGCCCAGGACGCCACCGGGCCGGCCACGGGCGGCAAGCCGCCCGAGCACACCACCGGCACCTTCACCGTCACCTTCGGGCAGGCCACGGCCGCCGTCACCGTCGCGGCCGCCGACTTCTCCTCGCGCGACGAGCAGGGCACCGACGTCCCGCTCACCGCCACCGGCCCGGCCACCGTCACCGCCGCGCCCGGCACGACGGCCACCCTGACCCTCGTCGGCACCTACCGGCCCGGCTCCGCGCAGCTCACCTGGCGGCACGACGGCAAGCCGGTGGCGGTGTGGGACTTCACCGTCGAGCTGGACTGAGCGGCCCGCGCAACGGTCAGTTCGTCGTTGTGCCCCGCTCGGCAGACAGGACGTCCCAGGTGCCGAAGCGGGTCAGGCCCGCCGAGGCGGCCGCGGCGATCGAGGCGTGGTTGTCCAACTGGCAGCGGTACTGCAGCTCGTGGCCCCGGGCGAGGGCGTGCCGGGCCATCGCCCGGACGAGGCGGCGGGCGTGGCCCCTGCCCCGGTGGAGCGGGAGGGTGAGGACGCCGAGGTCGGCCAGCGGGGCGTCGTTCCACGGGTAGGCGCTGGCCGCGCCCGCCAACTCGCCGTCCACGAAGGCGCCGTAGACCGCCCAGTGGTCGAGTTCGACGTACGAGTCCTCGAGGTCCTGCTCGGAGGCCTGCGCCTGGAAGCGCTCGAACGCCTGCGCGTCGGCGGCGGTGAGCGGGCGGACGGAGGGGTCGTCCGGCTCCGCGAGCAGCGCCTCGCGGTCCTGCTCGGCGAGGTAGAAGAGGTGGTCGGCGCCGTGCAGCCGCAGGCCGGCCGATTCCAGGCGGTCTCTGAACTCCCCTTCCTCGACCGGCTGTTCGGGCTCCAGGCCGAGGGTGGCGGCGAGGGCCGGAGTCAGGCGCACGCGAGTCCGTCCGTCGGTGACGGTGGTGAGGACGGTGAGCCTGTCCGTGAGGTCGGGGTCGGCGGTGACGCTGAACCCGCCGTCGTCGAAGAGGAGCCGACCCGTCGGGGAGGGGGTGAGCCAGAGGTCCGTCATGGTGGAAGGGAACACGTCGTCGCTACTCCTGCTCGTCGCCGACGCCCATCGTCGCACCCGGCCCTCCGTCCGGCCCGGTAATTTTTTCGCCACTCCTGTCAGCAATCGCCGCGCCGCCCCGTTCAAGGGACACGCGAACGAGACAAGCGAGACAGGAGCACCGCCATGAAGCACCGCATCGTCGTCCTGGGCGCCGGATACGCCGGGGCCTTCGCCGCCGGGAGCCTCGCCCGCAGGCTCTCCCCCGCCGACGCCGAGATCACCGTCGTCAACGCCGCACCCGAGTTCGTCGAGCGGATGCGCCTCCACCAGCTCGCCGGCGGCCGGGAGGTCCCGCGCCGCCCGCTCGCCGACCTCTTCGCGGGCACCGGCATCCGGGTGCGCGTCGCCCGGGTCACCGGGCTCGACGTGGAGCGCGGCGTCGTCGCGACCGGCGAGGGCCAGCCGGACCACGACGAGCTGCGCTACGACACCCTCCTGTACGCCCTCGGCAGCTCCGTCGACCACCGCGACGTCCCCGGCGTCGCCGAGCACGCCTTCGACGTGACCGGCCTGCCCTCGGCGCTGCGCCTGCGCGAACGCCTGGCGGGGCTGGACGCGGGCGGACGCGTCCTCGTCGTCGGGGAGGGGCTGACGGGCATCGAGGCCGCCACCGAGATCGCCGAGGCCCGGCCCGACCTCTCCGTCACCCTCGCCGCACGCGGCGAACTCGGCGCCCGGCTCGCGCCGAAGGCCCGCCTCCACCTGCGCCGGGCCTTCGACCGGCTGGGGGTCCGCGTCCACGAGCACGCCGGGGTCGAGGCCGTCGAGCCGGGCGGGGCGCTCACCGCCGGGACGCTCCTGCCCGCCGACGTGACGGTGTGGGCGGCGGGGTTCGCCGTGGACCCGATCGCGGCGGCCGGCGGGCTGGAGGTCACCGAGACCGGCCGGATCGTCGTCGACCGCACCATGCGGTCGGTGACGCGGCCGGAGGTGTACGCCGTCGGCGACAGCGCTTACGCGATCGGGGACAACGGCCTGCCGATGCCCATGTCCTGCGCCTCGGCGGGCTACACCGCGATGCAGGCGGCCGGGGCGATCGTCGCGCGGCTGACGGGCGGTGCGGTGCCGAAGGTCGGGCTGAAGTACTACGCCAACCACGTCAGCCTCGGGCGGCACGACGCCATCGTCCAGGCGGTGGACGGCGAGGCCCGCTCGCGCTCCTGGTACCTGGGCGGCCGGGCCGCCGCGCTCGTCAAGGAGGGCGTACTCAAGGGCGCCGGGTGGAGCATCGCCCACCCGACCTACGGCCTGCCCCAGCGCAAGCGGGCCGCGGCCCAGGGCGTGTCTTTCGGCTCACGTCGACCGCCCGGCGTGAGCCGAAAGACACGCCCTAGGATGCTCGCCATGGAGAGCACGGCCGTCGACCGCTTCGAGGCCGGGCGCGGCCGCCTCGCCTCGCTCGCGTACCGCCTGCTCGGCTCGGCGGCCGACGCCGAGGACGCCGTCCAGGACGCCTACCTGCGCTGGCAGGCCGCCGACCGGGGCCGCATCGAGGTGCCGGAGGCGTGGCTGACCAAGGTCGTCACCAACCTCTGCCTCGACCGCCTGCGCTCCGCCCACGCCCGGCACGAACGCGCCGCCGGGGACTGGCTGCCCGAACCGCTCCTCGACGGCGACCCGATGCTCGGGCCCGCCGAGACCTTCGAGCAGCGGGAGTCGGTGTCGCTGGCCGTGTTGATGGTGATGGAGCGCCTGTCGCCGGTGGAGCGCGCCGCGTACGTGCTGCGCGAGGCGTTCGCGTACCCGCACGCGGAGATCGCCGAGATCCTCGGCATCACGGAATCGGCGAGCCAGCAGCACGTCCACCGCGCCCGACGCCGCGTCGCCGCCGAACGGCGCGGCGGGGAGTCCGTGGACGCGGCGGCGGCGCGCCGGATCGTCGAGGAGTTCCTGGCGGCGGCGGTGTCGGGGCGGACGGAGCGGCTGGTCGCGATGCTGACCGCCGACGCGACGGCCGTCTCCGACGGCGCGGGGCTCGCCCGCCGGCTGCTGCGGTACTCGACGCGCGAACGCATCGCGGTGTTCGTCCGGGCCGGGTTCAAACCGACGGAGGCGAAGCGCCGCTTCGCGGGCGGTACGCCCGCGCTGCACATCGCCCAGGTCAACGGCGGGCCGGCGGTGGTCGCGGTGGTCGGCGACCGGGTGGTGGGCACGGTGGCGTTCACCGTCGCCGAGGGCAAGGTGACCGCGCTCCACGGCATCGCCAGCGCGGCGCGCCTCGGGCGCCTGAACGCGGCCTGGCGGCGGCGGGAGCCGGAGGCTCCGGTGGTTGCGGCCTGGTGACGCCGCCGCAGCCACCGAGCATGGGAAGATGAGGAAAGGCGTCAACTCTCCCCCGATCGAACTGAATCAACCAACGCCTCCCGACCCCAAGCCCCGCAGGTCAGGAAGCCTCGGCCCCGCACGCGCGGGGATAGCTCGGCAGGCACGGGGCGCAGCCCGGGGCGGGAGGTCTCGGCCCCGCACGCGCGGGGATAGCTCCTCGGCGTTGTACGCCAGGATGACCCGGTCCCGCTCGGCCCCGCACGCGCGGGGATAGCTCCCGGCAGATGTGCCCGGCGACCGCGAGGGCGATCTCGGCCCCGCACGCGCGGGGATTGATCCATGCTGATGACTCGGTTCATGAAGCCGACGCGGCCAGCCCCGCATTGGCGGGGATTGCCCGGGGCGTTTGTGCAGGTGGCCAGGTTCTATCGCCGCTCTGAACTGCGGGGATGCCGTCATCGGTATCATGCCGCGGGGGTTCGTGTGCGGCGGAGGGGGCGGCTGGTGGGTGGGTTGCGGTTCGTGGTGTTGGGGGCCGTGCGGGGGTGGCGCGGGGACGGGGAGCTCGCGTTGGGGTCGCCGCAGCAGCGGAGTCTGCTGGTGTCCCTCCTGCTCCGGGCCGGGCATCCGGTGTCGGCCGGGCAGTTGATCGACGACCTCTGGGGCGAGGAGCCGCCGGCGAAGGCGACCGGGGTGATCCGGACGTATGTGCACCGGTTGCGGCGGGTGTTGGGGCCCGAGGCCCTGACCTCGCTCGCTGGAGGCTACCTGCTCGCGGTCGAGCCGGAGGCGCTGGACATCGCCCGGTGCGAGCAACTGACCGCGAAGGCCCGGGAGTTCGGCGAGCCCGCCCCCGCGGCCCGGGAACTCCGCGCCGCCCTCGCCCTCTGGCAGGGCGAGCCCATGGCCGGGCTCCCCGGCCCGTACGTGGAGCGGCAGCGCGGCGAGTGGGCCGAGCGACGGGTGGCCGTGCTGGAGGCGTGCCTGGAGGCGGAGGTCGAGGCGGGCGCGAACCCGGAGGCCGTCGCCGAGTTGACGGCCCTCGTGGCCGAGCACCCGCTCCGCGAGCGGTTCTGCGAGCTGCTGATGCTCGCCCTCTACCGTACGGGCCGGCAGGCCGAGGCCCTGAGCGTGTACCGGGCGGCGGACCGCCGCCTGCGCGAGCAGCTCGGAGTCGCCGCCGGCCCCGGCCTCGGCGAGCTGCAACGGCGGATCCTCGCGGCGGACGCCGACCTCGTCACTCCCACCGCCCCCAAGCCCACCCCCGCCTGCGCGCCCTACCGGATCAAGCCGACCCAAGTCCCCGCCGACCTCGCCGACTTCACCGGCCGCGAACCCCATACCCTCGCCCTGCGCACCGCCCTCCTCGCCCCCCACACCGTCCCCGTCGCCACCGTCTCGGGCCTCGGCGGCGTCGGCAAGACCGCCCTCGCCGTGCACGTGGCCCACGGCCTCGCTCCCGAGTTCCCCGACGGGCAGCTCTACCTCGACCTGCACGGCGCCGACGGCCGCCCCACCCGCCCGGAGGACGCGCTCGCCGCGTTCCTGCGCGCGCTCGGCCTGCCGCCGGACGCCCTCGCGCCCGGGCCCGCCGAACGGGCGGCGCAGTTCCGGTCGTTGCTGTCCGGGCGCCGGATCCTCGTCGTTCTCGACAACGCCCGCGACGCCGAGCAGATCCGCCCGCTCCTCCCCGGCGGCCCCGGCTGCGCGGTGCTCGTCACCAGCCGTGCCCGGCTCGCCTCCCTCCCGAACGCGCAGGTGGTCGAACTGCCCGCCTTCGCCCCGCAGGAGGCCCTGGACCTGCTCGGACGCGTCGTCGGGCAGGAGCGCCTCGCCGCCGAGCAGGCGGAGGCCGAGGAGCTCGTCCGCCTCTGCGGCCATCTCCCCCTCGCCGTGCGCATCCTCGCCGCCCGCCTCGCCTGCCGGCCGGGCTGGACGGTGGCCCGGCTGCTGGAGAAGCTGTCGGAGGACCACCGCCGCCTGGACGTGCTGCGCACGGGGGACCTCGCCGTGGAGTCGGCGTTCCGCTTCGGCTACGACCAGCTGACGCCCGAACAGGCCCGCGCCTTCCGGCTGTTGGCGGTGCCGGAGGTGCCCGACCTGTCGCCGGGCGCGGTCGCGGCGGTGCTTGACCTGCCGGAGGAGGAGGCGGAGGAGCTCGCCGAGTCCCTGGTGGACTGCTCGATGCTGGAGACCACTCCCCCGGACCGCTACCGCTACCACGACCTCCTGCACGCCTTCGCCCAACGGCTGTCCACGAACAGTCCGCAGGAGGTCCTGGCCCGCCTCGTCGCCTTCCACCACACCGAGACCCAGACCGACCCCCAGGGCGAGACGCACGCCGAGACCCGCGCCGAGACCGCCGCCGCCCGCACCCGGGGCGAGTACGCCGCCGTCGGCGCGCTGGTCGGCCAGTGCGCCGCCCTCCCCGAGCCACCCGACCTCGGCATGATCTCCGAACTCCTCCTCGCCACCAGCCTGTTGTGCGAGACCGGCCAGGCCACCCGCCCCCTCGGCCACGCCGCCAAGGTGCTGCTGCAGGCCGCCGTCCGCCTCGGCGACCGTACGGCGGAGGTCCGCGCCCGGCTGGTGCTCGGGCGGCTGCTGACGGTGGTCGGCTCCGAACCCTCGGCCCTCGCCGAGCTGTTGAGGGCCCGCGACCTGTGCACGGCCCACGGGCTGCCCGGCCCGCTGCTCGCCCTCGCCCACGCCTCCCTCGCCGCCCTGTTCGTCCAGGTGGGCCGCCCGGGCGATGCGATCGAGGGGTTCACGGCGGCGATCACGGCCTGGGAGCGGCTCGGCGACCGCCGCGCGGTGGCGGGCGAACTCCTCAACCTGGCAGGGGCGTTCACCGAACTCGGCCGGTTCGAGGCGGCCGTACGCGTCGTGGACCAGTCGTTGCTGATCTGCCACCGCCTCGACGACCGCGGCCTCCAGGCCCTCGCCCTGGACTCCCTCGGCACGATCGCCCACGACCGCGGCGAGTTCGAGCAGGCCCTCAGCCACCACCGCGCCGCCCTCGCCCTGCTGCGCCCGGACGACCGCCGCCGTACGGGCCGTACGCTGCTGCGGCTCACGGAGTCGCTGCGCGCCCTCGGCCGCGACGGCGAGGCCGTGCGCACGGCGGGCCAGGCCGTCGAGGCGCTGACCCTCGACGGCGACCGGCGGGGCCGGGGGCTGGCCCTGGCGGCGCTCGGCGACGCGCTGGCCGGGAGCGGCGCCGCCGAGGCGAGGGCGTGCCGACAGGAGGCCTACGAGATCCTGGCCGCCATCGGCTCCCCCGAGGCCGAGCGGCTGCACGCGCTGATCGGCCCGGGCCTGCCCGCCGACCGGCCGCGCAGGCAGTGGCCCTCCTGGCTGCCGGGGTGAGAGGCCCCTACGACACCGTCCACACCTGGTTGTCGCCGTTCGAGCAGGCCGCCACCCGCGCCCAGCGGGCGACGCCGTCCGAGGTCAGGCACTGCTTGGTGCCGTAGTTCATGATCTGGTAGCCGCCCTCGACCGGGGTGAAGACCCACATCTGGTTCTCCCCGGCGGGCGGATTCGTCCAGATCTGGACGTTCCCGGTCTTCACGTCCAGGTCGAGCACCTTGGTGTAGTTGGTCGAGCCGTTGCGCAGGTAGTAGCGCGACTCGTCGATCCGCTCCAGGCGCCAGTTCTGCGCCGAGGAGTTGTTGACGGTGTACATGTCGACGAGGTTGCCGTCCTTGTCGGCGGAGTAGGAGTTGTCCAGCGCGACGAACCGGTTGACGATCATGCCGGTGGCGGGCAGCGAGGGCTTGGGCTTCTGCGTGGGCTCCGCGGGCTGGGTCGTCGCCGCCGGGGCCGAGGGGGTGGCGGACTCCCGGAGGGTGGGCTGAGCCGGCGCCGTGGCGGCCGGCGCAGGCGCGGGCGAGGCCCCGGTGGCGGCGGGCACGGGCGGCGACGGGGCGGGGAGGACGGGAGCAGGCTCGGCCGCGGGGCTCCCGGAGCCGCTGGGCGACGCGGCGGACGGCTGCGGGGTCTCCGTCGGAGATGTCGGAGAGGCCGGAGAGGCCGGAGACAGGCGCGTGCGGTCGGCCACGGGCGCGCCGGGTACCGGCCCCGGGGGCGCCGCCGGTACTTCCGCGACAGCACCCTCGCGGGCGGCCTCCAGGTTCGGCCGGATCACCGTCGCCCCGGCGGCCCCGGCCACGCAGAGCAGCGTCAGCACCGTCACCCCGACCAGGGCGCGCACCCGCCGCCCGTGCCTCGGCGCCCGACGGGCGGCCGGCCGGCGCCGCGGGGGCGCGGGCGGCACCTCCTCGCCGAGCTGCGCGAGCGCCTCCCGGACGGCGGCGGCCATCGAGGCAGCGTCCGGCCAGCGCTCCCCCGGCTCCTTGGCCATCGCCCGCCCGACGATCGCCCCGACCGGCGCGGGCACGCCCTCGGGCAGGGGCGGCACGGGCGCCGTGAGGTGCTGGAGGATCACCTCCAGGGCCGTCTCCCCGTCGAAGGGCAGCCGCCCGGTGAGGCACTCGTGGAGCAGGACGCCGAGCGCGTACAGGTCCGCCGAGGCGGTGACCGTACCGGAGGAGGCCTGCTCGGGCGCCTGGTAGGCGGCGGTGCCGAGCACCATCCCGGGGACGGTCAGCCGGGCGTCGCAGCCGGGCCGGGCGATGCCGAAGTCGGCGATCACCGTCCGGTCCTCGCGGACCATGAGGTTGGCCGGCTTGATGTCCCGGTGGACGATCCCGGCCTCGTGCGCGGCCTCCAGCGCCTCCAGCACCTGGAGCGCCGTGCGCAGCGTCTCGGCGACGGGCAGGGCGCCTCGCCGCTCCAGGACGGCGCTCAGCGGCTCGCCCTCGATCAGCTCCATGACCAGGTAGGCGACCGGGCGCCGCCCGTCCGACCCGTCGTGCCCGTAGTCGTGGACGCCGACGATGCCGGGGTGGCGCAGCTGCGCCATCACGCGGGCCTCGGCGTGGAAGCGCTCGGCGAAGCCGTCCTCCTCCAGCAGCGCGGGCTTCACCACCTTGACGGCCACCCGGCGACCGAGGACCTCGTCCTCGGCGGCCCACACGTCGCCCATCGACCCGCCGCCGAGCCAGTCCACCAACCGGTAGCGGTCGGCGAGCACGGTGCCCTGCATGGTTCTCCCTGATTCGCGTCCTCGGGCCGGTGCACCACGGGGCCGGCCCCGCCCCCCGGGCGCGCCGGGGGTCCGGAGCGTCCTGCGAAGATCATGTCACCGATCGATAACCGCTGACTTACCGTCAGATGAATCACACCGGGTTCCGGCCACGGGTCGCGCGGGCCCGCCCGGGGACGTACAAGGTTGGACGCACAAGGTTGGACGCACAAGGTCGGACGTACAAGGTTGTACGAGAGGGGGGCGGTGACACGGCCCGAGGTAAGGCCGACCTAGGCTGTAGGCCAAGCAAAACGGGCGAACCGGACCCACCACTGGGCCCACGAGGACGGAAAGCAGGACTCGCCGATGGGCGACGGGATGTCAGGCATGCAGGGCATGCAC
Organism: Kitasatospora sp. NPDC101183; assembly: GCF_044767945.1. NCBI lineage: Bacteria > Bacillati > Actinomycetota > Actinomycetes > Kitasatosporales > Streptomycetaceae > Kitasatospora > Kitasatospora sp. NPDC101183. The sequence continues at coordinate 117,628 of NZ_JBIWOW010000013.1, forward strand.
CACCACGGCGGGATGACCCCACTAGGCCCCTTCACGCTCTCCAACGTGTGGACGTGGTCCCCGGACTGGGTGTTCCTCCTCGCCGGGCTGGCGGCCCTCGGGCTGTACCTGGCGGGCGCCGTCCGGCTCTACCGGCGCGGCGACAAGTGGCCCGTCGGCCGGGTCGTCGCCTGGGCGGCGGGCGTCGGCACCATGCTGCTGGTCACCTGCACCGGGCTGAACGACTACGGCATGGTGCTGTTCAGCGCGCACATGATCCAGCACATGGTGCTCTCCATGCTGACGCCGATCCTGCTGCTGCTCGGCGCCCCGATCACCCTGGCCCTGCGCGCCCTGCGCCCGGCCGGCAAGGGGCGCCCGCGCGGTCCGCGCGAGCTGCTGGTGGCGCTGCTGCACAGCACGTACGTGAAGGTGATCTCGCACCCGGCGTTCACCATCCCGCTGTTCATCGCCAGCCTGTACGGGGTCTACTTCACCCCGCTGTTCGACTTCCTCATGCAGTACCGGGCCGGGCACATCTTCATGATGGTGCACTTCCTGGCCACCGGTCTGGTGTTCTTCTGGCCGATCATGGGCGTGGACCCGGGCCCGAACCGCCCCGGCCATGTGATGCGGATCATCGAGCTGTTCATGGGCATGCCCTTCCACGCCTTCTTCGGTGTGGCGGTGATGATGGCCGGCCACCCGCTGGTGACCACCTTCACGGTGGAGTCGGCACCACCGGGGACGGACCTCCTGGAGGACCAGAAGCTGGCGGGAGGCATCACCTGGGCCTTCGGCGAGATCCCGACGGCGATCGTGCTGATCGCCCTGGTCTTCCAGTGGATGCGCTCCGAGCAACGCCAGGCCCGCCGGGTCGACCGCGCCGAGGAGCGCTCGGGCGACGCGGAGCTGGAGGCGTACAACGCCTACCTGGCCTCGCTCAACCGGGGCGGCCGCCCGGCGGCCCGCTAGCCCGGCAGCCCGGCAGCCCGACGCAGCCCGGCAGTGGCTCCCGTTTCGGCGCGAGATACCTCACAGAGCCCCCGTTCCGGCCCCGGAACGGGGGTTCCGCCGTAGGCGTTCGAACGGATATGCACGTCCTGCTCCTCCCCGTCGCGTTCCTCGCCGGGTACGTCCTGCTCTGGCTGCTCGGCTTCCTCGGCTTCGCCCTGCGCGGGCGCCGCCGTCCGGTGCCCACGGGCGCGGACTACCTGGTGGTGCTGGGCGCCGCCCTGGACGGCTGCGGGCCCGGCCCGGCCCTGGCGGCCCGGCTGGACGCGGCGCTGGAGCGGTTCGCCGCCGAGGAGGCCGCCGGGTACGCGCCGCTGGTGCTGGTCACCGGCGGCAAGGGGCGGCACGAGGACTGCACGGAGGCCGCCGCGATGGCGCGCTACCTGATCGCCCGGGGCGTGCCGGCGGAGCGCGTGCGGCGCGAGGAGCGGGCCGTCAACACCGTCGAGAACCTGCGCTTCGCCGCCGCGCTGATGGCGGCCGAGCGCCCGGGCTACCGCTGCACGGTGATCACCAGCGGCTTCCACACCGTCCGCTCCGCCCTCGCCGCCCACCGCGCGGGCGCCCCGGCCCGCACCCTCGCCGCGGACCCTCTGCTCGCCCACGGCCCGTACGCCCTGCTGCGCGAGGCCGTCGGCACCGCCCTCGGCTGGCCCCGCACCAACGGCGCGGCGCTGCTCCTGCTGGCCGTCGGCGGGGTGCTGACCACGATCGTCTGAACCCTGGTCCGCCCGGGCCCCCGTCCGTCACGATGGTCAAAGGACCGAACGGGGGAGGGGACGTCCGATGGGACGGTCGCGGGGGAAGTCGCAGGGGAAGCCGAAGGGGCAGTGGGGCGCCGGGGTGGCGTTGGCGGCGCTGGTGCTGGCCCTGGTGGTGTCGTACGTCGCGGGCAAGGAGTACCTCCTGGAGTGGGTGCACACGCCGAAGGCCGTGACGGCGACGCTGACCGACTGCCGGTGGTCGGACGAGGAGGACCACTACAGCTGCGTCTACACCTGGACGCTCGACGGCCGGGAGCGCAGCCACCGGTGGGTCAGCGACGACTACCGCGAGGACGGGTACCGGGAGGGCCTGTGGGCGAGCCCGCGCACCGACCAGCTGTCGCACCACAACCCGCTGTTCCTCGGCGTGCTGGCCCTCGTCTTCGTCCCCTGCGCACTCGTCTTCCTGTACCTCGGCTGGTTCCAGCGCCCGAATCCGCGGAGCGGGGACGCCCCCGCCCGGGCGTGAACGCCGCAGGCCCCGGGTCCAGTTCGGACCCGGGGCCTGCGGTGTCAGCTCAACTCGGCCGGATTCAGCCGAGGTTGGCGAGCGCCTCGTTGAAGGTCTTCGACGGGCGCATCACGGCCGCGGCCTTGGCCGGGTCGGGCTGGTAGTAGCCGCCGAGGTCCACGGGCGAGCCCTGGACGGCGATCAGCTCGTCCACGATGGCCTGCTCCTGCGAGGTCAGCGCCTCGGCCAGGCCGGCGAAGGCCTGGGCCAGCTCGGCGTCCTCGGTCTGCTTCGCCAGCTCCTGGGCCCAGTAGGTGGCCAGGTAGAAGTGGCTGCCGCGGTTGTCGATGCCGCCGAGGCGGCGGCTCGGCGACTTGTCCTCGTTGAGGAAGGTGCCGGTGGCGCGGTCCAGGGTGTCGGCCAGCACCTTGGCGCGGGCGTTGCCGGTGGTGGTGGCCAGGTGCTCGAAGCTGGCGGCCAGGGCGAAGAACTCGCCCAGGCTGTCCCAGCGCAGGTAGTTCTCCTTGACGAGCTGCTGGACGTGCTTCGGGGCGGAGCCGCCGGCGCCGGTCTCGAACAGGCCGCCGCCCGCCATCAGCGGGACGACCGAGAGCATCTTGGCGCTGGTGCCCAGCTCCAGGATCGGGAAGAGGTCGGTCAGGTAGTCGCGCAGCACGTTGCCGGTGACGGAGATGGTGTTCTCGCCGCGGCGGATGCGCTCCAGCGAGAACCTGGTGGCCTCGACCGGGGTCATGATCTCGATCTGCAGGCCGGTGGTGTCGTGCTCCGGCAGGTACTGCTTGACCTTCTCGATGAGCACGGCGTCGTGGGCGCGCTCGGCGTCCAGCCAGAACACCGCCGGGTCGCCGGTGGCGCGGGCGCGGGTGACGGCCAGCTTGACCCAGTCCTGGATCGGCGCGTCCTTGGTCTGGCAGGCGCGGAAGATGTCGCCGGGCTGGACGGCCTGCTCCAGGACGGTGTCGCCCTGGGCGTCGACCAGGCGGACGGTGCCGGCGGCCGGGATCTCGAAGGTCTTGTCGTGGGAGCCGTACTCCTCGGCCGCCTGGGCCATCAGGCCGACGTTCGGGACGGAGCCGATGGTGGCCGGGTCCAGGGCGCCGTTGGCGCGGCAGTCGTCGATGGTGGCCTGGTAGACACCCGCGTAGCTGTGGTCCGGGAGGACGGCGAGGGTGTCGGCCTCCTGGCCGTCCGGGCCCCACATGTGGCCGGAGGTGCGGATCATGGCCGGCATCGAGGCGTCGACGATGACGTCGGACGGCACGTGCAGGTTGGTGATGCCCTTGTCGGAGTCGACCATGGCCAGGGCCGGGCCCTCGGCCAGCTCGGCCTCGAAGGAGGCCTTGATCTCGGCGCCCAGGTGCGGCACGCCGTCGAGCCCGGCGAGGATGCCGCCGAGGCCGTTGTTCGGGTTGAGGCCGGCGGCGACGAGCACCTCGCCGTACTTGGCGAAGGTCTTCGGGAAGAAGGCGCGCACGACGTGGCCGAAGATGATCGGGTCGGAGACCTTCATCATGGTGGCCTTCAGGTGCACCGAGAACAGCACGCCCTCGGCCTTGGCGCGGGCGACCTGCGCGGCCAGGAAGGTGTTCAGGGCGGCGGCGCGCATGACGGAGGCGTCGACGACCTCGCCGGCCAGGACCGGGACGTTCGGGCGCAGCACGGTGACGGTGCCGTCCTCGCCGACCAGCTCGATGCGCAGGGCGCCGTCGGCGGCGATGACGGCGGACTTCTCGGTGCTCGCGAAGTCGTCGGCGTCCATGGTGGCGACGTTGGTCTTGGAGTCGGCCGTCCACTTGCCCATGCGGTGCGGGTGGGTCTTGGCGTAGTTCTTGACCGACTGCGGGGCGCGGCGGTCCGAGTTGCCCTCGCGCAGGACGGGGTTGACGGCGCTGCCCTTGACCTTGTCGTAGCGGGCGCGGACATCCTTGTCCTCGTCGGTCTGCGGGTCCTCCGGGTAGTCCGGCAGGGCGTAGCCCTGGGCCTGCAGCTCGGCGACGGCGGCCTTGAGCTGCGGCACGGAGGCCGAGACGTTCGGCAGCTTGATGATGTTGGCGCCCGGGGTCTTGGCGAGCTCGCCGAGCTCGGCGAGGGCGTCGCCGATCCGCTGGGCCTCGGTCAGACGCTCCGGAAAGCTGGCGATGATCCGCCCGGCCAGGGAGATGTCACGGGTCTCCACCTGGACGCCGGCCGTCCTGGCGTAGGCCTGGACCACGGGCAGGAACGAGTAGGTCGCCAGGGCCGGAGCCTCGTCGGTGTGCGTATAGATGATGGTCGAGTCAGTCATCGGTACTCCGCTTCACGTCTCCAACGTCTTGACGTCAAGATATCTCGTCCCGGGCCCCTCGCTCCACCTCCCCCCGCCCCGGAGCGTGCGCCGGTCCCGTCGAAAGGCGCGGGCGCGGCCCGATCCACCGTGCTCCCGGGGCGGGCGCACGGCAACCGGGGCGCGCCCCCGGAGTGCGTCAGGCGGCGTTGAAGCGGGCCTCCAGCTCGGCCTCGTCGGCGAGGAACCACAGCTGGAGGCCGCGGTTGCTCTCCCGGACGAAGTCGCGCAGCGGGACGCTCGCGGCGACGTGCTCGGAGATGTCGCCGAGCACGACGAGGCCGACCCGGTAGTTGACGAACTTCTGGACGATCCCGCCGGCGACGCGGGTGCGCAGCGTGAAGAAGTCCGGGTGCAGCCGCTCGACGGGGGCGACGACCCAGGTGGCCTCGTGGCCGAAGGCGTCGCCGATGACGTCCAGGGCGTCCTGCTCGGTGCGGACGAGGGGGCCCTCGGCGGGCAGGCGCAGGATCGTCGGCCGGTCGGACATGGTCAGTTCTCCCTGGTCAGCGCATGGACGATGGCGAGCAGCCCGGCGGTGTCGGCCGGGTCCCCGAGGACGATCAGCCGCAGGGTGCCCCGTTCGGGGTCGTGGACGGACTCCACGTGCAGCGGGCGCCCGCCGTCGCGGGGTGCGCTCACGGAGGCGAGGACGGCCGTGGTGATCCGGTCGACGGCCGTGCGGTCGACGTCCTCGATGCGGACGACGGCGGACACCTCGGCGCGGTGCCGGGCGGGCTCGGGGGCCGCCGGGGCACCGGTGAGCGCCTCCAGGTCGGCCCGGGTGATCCGGTACTGCTTGCCGATCCTGGTGGCCGCGAGGCGCCCCTCGCGGATGTAGCCGCGGACGGTGCGCACGTGCAGGCCGAGCAGGTCGGCCACCTGTTCCACCGAGTAGTACTGCGTCACCTGCGGCCACCCTCTCAACATTCCCTATCGCTACGCAACCTATCAGCCTGAAGGGTTGTTTAGGGAAGGATGAGGAGTGGTGTAGTCCAATCGGGTGACGGGAACGTCAGGGCTGCGTCAACACGTCACCCCATTCGGTCAACACCGCGTCAGGAGCGGCGACGTGCGCCCTCCGTCGGCCTAGCGTCGATTCGGCAGCAGGTTCCGGCAGCAGGTCCCGACCGGCACCCCACCCACTTTTCCGGGAGCACCCGCATGGCCCGCGTCGTCTGGCACGTTCCGCTCACCGTCTCCGGCAACGGCGGCACGACCGCGCTCCGCCTCTTCCGCCTGCGCGACGGCCGCCGCTGCGCCGTCGGCTTCTCCAGCCCCGAGGCCCTGGCCGCCCTGCTCGGGCCGGGGCAGGCGCACACCGAGCTCGCCGAGACCGCGCTGCGCGAGATGATCGCGCCGCTCGGCGTCGACACCCTGGTGGTGGACCCGCGCCTGGTCGCCCCGTCCGTCTCCACCCCCGCCGCCCCCTCGACCCCGCCCTCCCCGGCCGCCGCGACCGCACAGCTCCAGCACCGGTGACCGCCCTCCACCTGCTCCCGGGCGGCTTCGAGCCGGAGCCGCGCGTACCGGGCCAGGGGCAGGCCCGGGAGCTCCAGGCGATCGCCCGGATCAGCTACGGGCCCGTCCCCCTGGACTTCGACCGCCTGGCGGCGGAGTTCCCGGCCGTCCGCAGCGGGCTGGCGCTGGCCGGCGACGCGGACCTGGAGCTGCACCTGGTCTGCACGGGCCCGGAGGAGCTGCGGGCGGTGGCGGCGGCCCTGCACCGGGCCGGGGCCGCGAAGGTGCGCATCGATCTGGTGCTGCGGACGCTGACGCCGGCCCAGGCTCCGGCGCCGGTGACGCTGCGGCCCGTGCCGTAGCGGCGATGAGGGCCCGTCAGTCCTCGAAGCCCGGGTTCGGGTGGGGGTTGACGGCCTGGCCGTCGATCGGCTGCCCCCAGGCGTCCTCGCCGTCGCCGCCCACGCAGTAGCCGCTGCCCTGCACCTCGCCGCCGGCGCCCCGGCACTGCTCGGCGGTGACGTCGCGCGGACGCCCCGGGGCCGCCGAGGCGGCGGGCGCGGCGGCGCAGAGCAGGGCGGCGGCGAGGGCGGGGGCGGCGAGCAGGACGGTTCTCGGTGTGATCATGCGCCCAACGACAGCACGGGCGTTCGACGGCGGCGACCACAGCGCGCCACCCGGGCGAATTCCCGGGAAATCTCACATGCTGGAATTACTGATCGGTCACGTAACAAGCCGAAAGGGATACCGCCCCCTACCAGGGAGAATGTCCGGAAAAGAAAGTAAACATTCAGTAATAAGGTCTGTGCATAGCTCTATGAAGAGACCTACCGTGTGGCAACTCTCCGCGCTCCGCCCACCCCGGAGCCCCCACCCACAGAGAGATCGCCCATGGCTTCCCTCAACCAGATCTCGCCGCCGGGTCAGCGTTCCGGCTCCACGCCGGGGACCACCCACCGCTCCCTCAAGCGCCACGTCGGCCTCATCGGCCTCATGTGGGCGTCCGTCGGCTCGATCATCGGCTCCGGCTGGCTCTTCGGCGCCAAGAGCGCCGTCATGGCCGCCGGCCCGGCCGCCGTCGTCTCCTGGGGCATCGGCGCGGTGGCCATCGTGCTGCTCGCCCTGGTGCACGCCGAACTCGGCGGGATGTTCCCGGTCTCCGGCGGCACCGCGCGCTACCCGCACTACGCCTTCGGCGGCCTGGCAGGCATGTCCTTCGGCTGGTTCTCCTGGCTCCAGGCCGCGACCGTCGCCCCCATCGAGGTCGAGGCCATGATCGGCTACGCCCGGCACTGGTCCTGGGCGGACGGCCTGCTGAACGACAACAACACCCTCACCGCCAGCGGGTTCGTCGTCGCCACCGTGCTGATGGCGGTGTTCGTCGCCGTCAACTTCCTCGGTGTGAAGGTGCTCGCCCGGACGAACTCCATCGCCACCTGGCTGAAGATCTTCGTCCCCCTGTTCACGATCTTCGTGCTGGCCGCCACCAACTTCCACGGCTCGAACTTCACCTCGCACGGCTTCGCGCCCTTCGGCTCCAAGGGCGTGCTCGCCGCGATCAGCACCAGCGGCATCATCTTCGCCCTGCTGGGCTTCGAACAGGCCATCCAGATCGCCGGCGAGAGCCGCAACCCCAAGCGCGACATCCCCCGGGCCGTCCTCGGCTCCGTCGCCATCGGCACCCTGGTCTACACCCTGCTCCAGGTCGTCTTCATCGGCGCCCTGCCCGTCAGCTCCTTCGCCAACGGCTGGGACAAGCTCGACTTCCCCGGCATCGACGGCCCCTTCGCGGGCCTGGCCACCGTGGTCGGCCTCGGCTGGCTGGCCTGGGTGCTGTACATGGACGCGGTGATATCCCCCGGCGGCACCGGCCTGATCTACACCACCTCGACCTCGCGGATCTCCTACGGCCTGAGCAAGAACGGCTACGCCCCGCAGAAGTTCGAGGAGCTGGACAGGAACGGCGTGCCGTGGTTCGGCCTGATCGTCTCCTTCGTCACCGGCGTCATCTGCTTCCTGCCCTTCCCCAGCTGGCAGGAGCTGGTCGGCTTCATCACCTCCGCCAGCGTGCTGATGTACGCGGGCGCCCCGCTGGCCTTCGGCGCGATGCGCCGGCGCCTGCCCGATCGCGAGCGCTCCTACCGGCTGCCGCTGGGCGGCCTGGTCTCCCCCGCCGCCTTCGTGGTCGCGAGCCTGATCATCTACTGGTCCGGCTGGCACACCCTGTCCCGCCTGGGCATCGCGATCGTGCTCGGCTACGCCCTGCTCGGCGGCTACGCGGCGTACGCCATCCGCAAGGGCCTGCCCAACGCGCCGCGCCTCAACTGGAAGGCCGCCCAGTGGCTGCCCGTCTACCTGCTGGGCCTCGGCCTGGTCTCCTGGCAGGGCGGCTTCGGGGAGGGCACCGGCCGCATCCCGATGTGGTGGGACATGGGGATCGTGGCGCTGTTCTCGCTGGCGATCTACGCCTGGGCGATCCGGGTGGCGCTGCCCGCCGAGGAGATCGAGCGGGAGGTCTCCGACGTCGAGGTGATCGACGCGGGCGGCCACTGACCCGCTGAATCCGCCGGGGAATTCCCCCCCCGACGAGAATCGGGCCCGCCGGTCGGTCGACCGGCGGGCCCGACGCCTTTCTCAGAGGCTCAGGACACTTCGCAGCACGGCCGTCAGCTCCGCCTCCGCGTCCTGCCCCGGCCCCTCCGAGCGCCAGGCGACGAAGCCGTCCGGCCGCACCAGCACGGCGCCGCGCGGGCCGATCCCGTGCAGCGCGGCGAAGTCGGCGCCCGGCTCCGGCGCCAGGTCGTCCTCGGCGCCCTCGCCGATCCGGTAGCCGTCCAGCGGCACGGCCAGCCTGTCGGCCGCCCGCCGGGCGCCCTCCTGCCAGGCGGCGCCCTCGGGCCCGGTGAGCAGCACCATCGCCTGCTCGTACAGGTCCAGCGTGGACAGCCGCACGCCCGCGCGCAGCAGCCACTGGTGCGGGGCGCGGCCGCCGGGCTCGCCCGCCGACTCGAACCGCTCCGGGACGACGGGCCCGGCCGGGTCTGTGCCGACCACCGCGCCGCGCGGGTAGCGGTAGCCGAGCGCCACCGCCAGCACCCCGGCCTGCCGGCCGACGCCCGGCACCACCGCGTACCCGGGGTGGCTGTGCTCCGCGGAGCGGGCCGACGCCCGCTCGCTCGTCACCCTCGCCACCGGCCGGCGCTCCTGCTCGTACGTCTCCAGCAGCTCGGGCCCGGCCCAGCCGCACAGCACGGCGGCGAGCTTCCAGGCGAGGTTGTGGGCGTCCTGGATGCCGGTGTTGGAGCCGAAGGCGCCGGTCGGGGACATCTCGTGGGCGGAGTCCCCCGCGAGGAAGGCCCGGCCGGCGCCGTAGCGGTCGGCGACCCGCTCGGCGGCGTGCCAGGGCGCCCGGCCCGTCACCTCCACGTCCAGCTCCGGCAGGCCGACGGCCGTACGGATGTGCCGCTCGCAGCGCTCGTCCGTGAAGGCCTCCAGGGGCTCGCCCTGCTCGGGGTGCCAGGGCGCGTGGAAGACCCACTCCTCCTGGTTGTCCACGGGCAGCAGCGCGCCGTCCGCCTCCGGGTTGGTCAGGTAGCAGGCGATGAAGTGGCGCTCGCCCACGACCTCGGCCAGCCGCTTGGCGCGGAAGGTGACGCTGACGTTGTGGAACAGCTCGCCCTTGCCGCTCTGCCCGATGCCCAGCCGCTCGCGGGCCGGGCTGCGCGGGCCGTCCGCCGCGACCAGGTAGTCCGAGCGGACGGTGCGCTCCTCGCCGCTCTCGCGGCTGCGCAGCACCGAGGTGACGCCGTCCTCGTCCTGCTCGAAGGAGACCAGCTCGGTGGCGAAGCGGACGTCCGCGCCCAGCTCGCGGGTGGCGCGCAGCAGCACCGGCTCCAGGTCGTTCTGGCTGCACAGGCACCAGGCGGTCGGGCTGAACCGGGCCAGGCGCCCGCCCGGGTCGATCTCCCGGAACAGCCACTCCTGCTCCTCGCCGGTCAGCGAGGGCGCCTGGAGGATGCCGTGGTTGGGGGCGAGCACCGAGGCCGCCGCGCGGACGGCCGGCTCGATCCCGGCCGTGCGGTAGAGCTCCATCGTGCGGACGTTGTTGCCGCGGCCGCGCGGGTGGCGCGAGGTGTCGGCGTGCTTCTCGACCAGCAGGTGCCTGACACCCAGTCGACCGAGGAACAGCGAGGCCGACAGCCCGACCAGCGAGCCGCCCACGATCAGGACCGGCACCCGGTCGTCAACCTTCGGATTCATCAATTGCTCCACCCTGTACGGGATTCCGCGGCCCGGCGACGGAGCTCGGCACCGCTCTCGGCGGGCCCGCTCCCCCGGCGGCCCCGCTCTTGCATCCCCCGCCCGGGGGGCCTTGCGCCGCCCCTTCGCCCGGATGGCCCGCAAATCTCGCGGGCCACTGTGCGCGCCGATGACGATCGACCCCAGGGCCCGTCGTCACACTCCCGTCGTCGCCCGGAGGGCGGCGGGGCGGCGTTGGGGTGCGTGCATCGCAAGGCGGAGGAGGGAGCCACTGCGGAGCATTGGCGACCGACGACAACGCGGCGAGGTGCGTGCCCCGGCGTCGCCCCGCAGACGCGAGTTTGACGACGGGCCCTAGGCCGCGCCCAGAGCAGAAAGTGGATCATGACAACCCTCTCCGAACCCCAGCGCCAGCAGACCGCCGAGACCGACAACCGGCTGAGGGTGGTGCTGATGCTGGAGATCCAGGACGGCGCCCAGCAGCGCTTCCTCGACGTGTACGAGCAGCTGCGCCACCAGGTGGCCGCGGTGCCCGGGCACGTCAGCGACCAGCTGTGCCAGTCGATCAACGACCCGCGCCAGTGGCTGATCACCAGCGAGTGGGAGGATCAGGACACCTTCCTGAAGTGGGTGGACAGCCCGGCCCACCGCGAGATGGTCAAGCCGATGCACGGCTGCGTCACCGACGACTTCCGCTCGCTGCGCTACGCCGTGCTGCGCCAGACCTCGGCGGCCGGCTCCACGGGCAGCCGCGCCCCGATGGAGGTCCCGCCCGGCCTGCCCCGCGCCGAGCGCGCCGCGCCCATGGGCCCGCCGAAGGCCGACCCGGGCCCGGACGGCGTGGTGCGCCACGCGCTGACCTTCACCGTCAAGCCCGGCAGCGAGCCCGAGGTGGCCCGCATCCTGTCGGACTACGCCTCCCCCGAGGCCGTCGTGGACGAGAACACCCGGCTGCGCCGCACCTCGCTGTACCTGCACGGCAACCGGGTGGTGCGCGCCGTCGAGGTGACCGGCAGCCTGGGCGACGCGCTGCGGCACGTGGCCATGCAGCCCGAGGTGCGGGCCGTCGAGGAGGCGATCAACCCGTACCTGGAGGAGCACCGGCAGCTGGGGGACCCGCAGTCCGCCCGCGCCTTCTTCGCCAAGGCCGCGCTGCCCGCGAAGCACCAGGCGATCGCCAGCGCCCCCGCCTCCGGGCGGCTGCACCGCCACGCCGTGCTCTACCCCGTGCGCCAGGGCCTCGGGCAGGCCGTCGCCGAACTGCTGGCCACGTACGACAACCTGGCCACCGCCGACCCGACCGGCCCGGTCGCGGCGAGCACCGTCTTCCAGCGCGAGGACGTGGTGGTGCGCCTGGTCGACCTGCGGGTCCCCGCCGAGGCCGACCCGGCCGCGGCGCTGGGCGTCGCCGGCGAGCGGGAGGCCACCGCCCTCGCCGCCCTGCTCGACCTGGGCCCGGCGGGCGACCTGCGCACCGTCGCGGGCCTGAGCGCCTTCCTCGCCGCCCGCGCCATGAACCCGCTCACCGACCGCAGTTCGCAGGACTCCTGACGGTCTCCGCCCCCACCGAAGGAAGCAGACCATGACCACGCAGTACCCACGGATCGTCAACCTCGACGAGGCCCCGGAGAACCGCCGCCACGGCGCCGAGCTGCGCACCATGCTCACCCCGCCCAGCTGCGGGGCGACCAGCGGCTTCATGGGCCTGGCCATCATCAGGCCCGGGGAGCGGATCAGGGAGCACTACCACCCGTACTCCGAGGAGTTCGTGTTCGTCGTCAGCGGCGACCTGGAGGTGGACCTCGACGGGGTGACCAGCAGGCTCGGGCCCGACCAGGCGCTGATGATCCCGATCAACATGCGCCACCGCTTCCGCAACGTCGGGCGCACCGAGGCCCGGATGGTCTTCCACTGCGGGCCGCTGGCCCCGCGCCCCGACCTCGGCCACGTCAGCACCGAGACCGCCGAGGACTCCGCCGCCTCCGGCCCGCCGGAACCGGCCAAGGTGGCCAAGTGACCCGGCGGGTCGCCGTCACCGGGATCGGCGTGGTCGCGCCCGGCGGGGTCGGCGTCCCGGCGTTCTGGGACCTCCTCACCTCCGGCCGCACCGCCACCCGGGGCATCACGCTCTTCGACCCCACCGGGTTCCGCTCCCGGATCGCCGCCGAGGTCGACTTCGACCCGGCGGCACACGGCCTGGGCACGCGCGAGGTCCAACGGGCCGACCGGTACGTGCAGTTCGCGATGGTCGCGGCCGACGAGGCGATCGCCGACTCCGGCCTGGACCTCGCCACCGAGGACCCGTGGCGGGTCGGTGTCTCCCTCGGCACGGCCGTCGGCGGCACCACCCGGCTGGAGCACGACTACGCGCTGGTCAGCGCGCACGGCGCCCGCTGGGACGTGGACCACACCCGGGCCGAGCCCCAGCTCCACCGGGCCTTCGCCCCCAGCACCCTGGCCTCCGCCGTCGCCGAACGCGTCGGCGCCCAGGGCCCGGTGCAGACCGTCTCCACCGGCTGCACCTCGGGCCTGGACGCGATCGGCTACGCCTTCCAGGCCGTCGAGGAGGGGCGCGCCGACGTCTGCGTGGCCGGCGCCTCCGACTCCCCGATCTCGCCGATCACCGTCGCCTGCTTCGACGCCATCAAGGCCACCAGCGAGCGCAACGACGACCCGGAGCACGCCTCCCGCCCCTTCGACGCCCACCGCGACGGCTTCGTCCTCGGCGAGGGCGGCGCCGTCCTGGTGCTGGAGGAGCTGGAGCACGCCCGCCGGCGCGGCGCCCGGATCTACGGCGAGATCGGCGGCTTCGCCACCTTCGGCAACGCCTACCACATGACCGGCCTCACCACCGAGGGCCTGGAGATGTCCCGGGCCATCGACCACGCCCTCGCCCACGCCCGCACCGACCGCGCGGACGTGGACTACGTCAACGCGCACGGCTCGGGCACCAAGCAGAACGACCGGCACGAGACCGCCGCCGTCAAGCGCTCGCTCGGCGACCACGCCTACGGAACGCCGATGAGCTCGATCAAGTCGATGGTCGGGCACTCCCTCGGCGCCATCGGCGCCCTGGAGGTCGTCGCCTGCACCCTGGCGCTCGCGCACGGCGTGGTGCCGCCGACCGCCAACTACGAGACTCCGGACCCGGAGTGCGACCTCGACTACGTGCCGCGCACCGCGCGCGAGCTGCCGCTGAGAAACATCCTCTCCGTCGGCAGCGGATTCGGCGGCTTCCAGTCCGCCGTCGTGCTCAACAGAACGGGGTGATCTCCACATGACGTCACGTCGACAGGGCCGCCGGGCCGTGGTCACCGGCCTGGGCGTGGTGGCGCCGAACGGTGTCGGGGCCGACGCCTTCTGGAAGGCCACCAGGCAGGGCGTGAGCGTCCTCGACCGGATATCGCGGGACGGCTGCACCGACATGCCGCTCCGGATCGCCGGCCAGGTACGGGACTTCGACCCCCAGGCCGTCATCGACAGCCGCTACCTGGTGCAGACCGACCGGTTCACGCACTACGCGATGGCCGCCGCCGACCTGGCCGTCTCCGACGCCCGCTTCACGCCCGACGCCCAGGACCCGTACGCCGTCGGCGTGGTGACGGCGGCGGGCTCCGGCGGCGGCGAGTTCGGCCAGCGCGAGCTGCAGCAGCTCTGGGGCCAGGGGCCGAGGTTCGTCGGCCCGTACCAGTCCATCGCCTGGTTCTACGCGGCCAGCACCGGCCAGATCTCCATCCGCGGCGGCTACAAGGGCCCCTGCGCCGTCGTCGCCAGCGACGAGGCGGGCGGCCTGGACGCGCTCGCGCACGCCGCCCGCACCGTCGAGCGCGGTGCGGACGCGGTGGTCGCCGGAGCCGCCGAGGCCCCGCTGGCGCCGTACTCGATGGTCTGCCAGCTCGGCTACCCCGAACTCAGCCTGGCCGAGCGGCCGGAGAGCGCCTACCTGCCCTTCACCGCGCAGGCCTGCGGCTTCGCCCCCGCCGAGGGCGGGGCGATGCTGCTGCTGGAGGACGAGCAGGCGGCCCGCCGGCGCGGCGCGCTCGTCCGGGCGCATCTCGCCGGGCACGGCACCACCTTCACCGGGGCCTCCCGCTGGGAGCGCTCGCGCGAGGGCCTCGCGGCCGCGATCCGCATCGCGCTGGACGAGGCCCGGCTCGCGCCCGAGGAGATCGACGTGGTCTTCGCGGACGCGATGGGCGTGCCGGACGCCGACCGGGCGGAGGTGCTCGCCCTGGCGGACGCGCTCGGCCCGGCCGCCGACCGGGTGCCCGTCACCGCGCCCAAGTCCGGTACGGGGCGCGCCTACTGCGGCGCGCCGGTGCTGGACGTCGTGGCGGCCGTGCTGGCCATGGAGGACGGCGTGCTGCCGCCCACCCCGAACGTCACCGAGGTCTGCCACGACCTCGCCCTGGTCACCGACCGGGCCCGGCCGGCCGAGCTGCGCACCGCGCTGGTGCTCAGCCGCGGCCTGATGGGCTCCAACTCCGCGCTGGTGCTCCGGCGCGGCGACCGGTGACCCCACCACCTCCCCGAAGGGACACCCCGTGAGCAACACCATCGGCTACCCCGAGCTGGCGGCCCTGATCCAGGCCCGGGCCGGCGTCACCGTCGCCCCCGCCGACCTCGAACAACCCGGCGCCCAGTTCGACGACTTCGGCGTCGACTCGCTCGGACTGCTCGGCGTGGTCGGCGAGTTGGAGAACAGCAAGGGCTTCAAGGTCATCGCCGGCGCCGAGTCCGCCAAGACCCCCTCCGAGTTCCTCCAGCTCGTCAACTCCTCCGTGAAGGCAGGCGCCTGAGATGCCCGGACACACCGACAACGAGATCGTCATCAACGCCCCCGTCGACCTGGTCTGGGAGATCACCAACGACCTGGAGAACTGGCCGGACCTCTTCAGCGAGTACGCCTCGGTGGAGGTGCTGGAGCGCGAGGGCGACAGCGTGCGCTTCCGGCTCACCATGCACCCGGACGAGAACGGCAAGGTGTGGAGCTGGGTCTCCGAGCGCACCACCGACCGGGCCTCGCTGGCCGTGCGCGCCCGCCGGGTCGAGCCGGGCCCGTTCGAGTTCATGGAGATCCGCTGGGAGTACGCCGAGGTCCCGGCCGGGACGCGGATGCGCTGGATCCAGGACTTCGCGATGAAGCCCACCGCGCCGGTGGACGACGAGGGCATGGTCAACCACATCAACCGCAACTCCCGCATCCAGATGCAGCTGATCCGCGAGAAGGTCGAGAAGAAGGCGGTCGAACTGTGAGCACCTCCCAGATGAGCAGGGTGCACCGGGCCCTGATCGTCGCCCGGATGAAGCCGGAGGCGGCGCCGGACATCGCCGAGGTGTTCGCCGACTCCGACCGCGGCGAACTGCCGCACCTGATCGGCGTCACCGGGCGCAGCCTCTTCCAGTTCGGCGACGTCTACCTGCACCTGATCGAGGCCGACCGCCCGCCGGGCCCGGCCGTCGCCCAGGTCGCCGGGCACCCGGAGTTCCGCTCGGTCAGCGACCGGCTCACCGCGTACGTCCAGGCGTACGACCCGGCGACCTGGCGGGAGCCGAAGGACGCGATGGCGCGCGAGTTCTACCGCTGGGACCGCTGAGACCGCTGGGACCGCTGAGCGCCGTCTCCCCCATGGGCCCGCCCCCGGCCGACGCCGGGGGCGGGCCCATGTCCGCGTCCGCCACACGCCGTTCACCCGGATCGCCGGGGCACCCGGGTGAACACGCCCGGGACTCCACCCGAAGGGACCACGCACCGTACACGGACTGCCACGCTCCGGTGGCAGCGGGCCGCACGGTGGATGACGGTGGATCAGGCGCCCTCTCCCGCGAGTCCCCTTGCCCGGCACCAAGCCGGCGGTCGCGGCCATCGCGCCGGAAGGATCATCCTCATGCGTTCTGCACGCACGCTGCTCGCCGGAGCGGCCGTCGCCGCCGTCCTGACCGTCGGCACTCCCCTGGCCTTCGCCGACGGCTCCTCGGACCAGGGCAAGAACCTCACCTGGCAGGAGAAGCAGGACAAGCCCGACGCCGCCAAGGGCGCCGACGACAAGAAGGCCGGCGGCGCGTCCACCACCGACGAGCACAAGGGCGCCTCCGAGCACAAGGCCGAGTCCAAGGGCTCCGAGTCCAAGGGCACGGAGTCCAAGGGCTACGAGTCGAAGGGCTCCGAGGGCCGCGAGGAGGAGCACAAGGCCCCGCACGGCGGCGTGCACACCGGCGGCGGCGGCCTGGTGCTGTCCGGCGGCGGCCTCGCCTCCGGCGCGGTGCTGCTGCTCGGCGGCCTCGGGGCCGGCGCGTTCGCGCTGCGCCGCGGCCGCCGTACCTCCGGCGCCGTGGCCTGAGACCCCCACACCTCCGCCGCCTCCGGGCGCCCCGGCCTCGGGGCGCGACGGGGGCGGCGGGCCTCCCCCCGCCGGAAAGGGTGAACGATGGCCGGTCCCGGCCCCGGAACGCCCCGGCTGCTGCGCGCCGGGATGGGCGCGGCAGCGGTCGGGCTGCTGCTGATCTACAACTCGGTGGACACCTCCCAGGACACCGACCCGACGGCGGCCCCCGCCGCTCCCCCGGCGGCCGTCTCCACGGCCACCCTTGCCACCCCCGCGGCACCCGCCGCCCCGGCAGCCCCCGCCGCACCCGCGCTCAAGCGCGCCGTGCCGACGCGGCTGCGCATCCCGCAGATCGCGGTGGACGCGCCGTTCACCGAACTGACCCTCGACGCGACCGGGCAGCTGAACGCCCCGCCGCCGGAGGACAAGAACCTCGTCGGCTGGTACCGCGACGGCGTCACCCCGGGCGAGCGCGGCAGCGCCGTGGTCGCCGGCCACGTGGACACCACCAAGGGCCCGGCCGTCTTCCTGCTGCTGAGCCTCCTCGTCCCCGGCTCCCTCGTCGAGGTGGGCCGCGCGGACGGCACCGTCGCGGTCTTCGCCGTGGACGCGGTGGAGACGTACGCCAAGAACGCCTTCCCCGACCAGAAGGTGTACGGAAAGACCCCGGACGCCCAGCTGCGGCTGATCACCTGCGGCGGCGCGTACGACAAGAAGAAGCGGGACTACCTGGACAACGTGGTGGTCTTCGCCCACCTCCAGTCCTCCCGCCGGTCCTGAGTGGTGGAGTTCACATCAACTCCCTGACGCCCGCTCCGCTTGACGGATGATCACCGGTGGCAGACTGTCGGGGCTCGAACAGTCGGATCTCAGGGGGCTGGTGTGGACGGCGGTCGAGGCGGGCGGGCGCCCGCGGCGGGGCGGAGGGGGAACCTCAGGGTCACGCTGATCGCGCTGGCCTTCGTCGCCGTCTACGGGTCGGGCTTCGTCGGCGGCCGGTACGGCCTTCCGTACGCGGAGCCCTTCACCTATCTGACCATCCGCTTCGGCGGCACGGCGCTCGTGCTGCTCGCCCTCGTCCTGTGCCTGCGAATCCCGTGGCCGCGCACCCGCTCGGCGTACGTGCACCTCGCGCTCAGCGGGGTGCTGCTCCAGGGGGTGTTCTCCACCGGGGTGTTCTACGCGCTGTACTACGGGATGACGCCCGCGGTCTCGGCGCTGATCATCGCGCTCCAGCCGATCCTGGTCTGGCTGATGGTCTCCGTGGCCACCGCCCGCAAGGTCCGGCCGCTGTCGGTGGTGGCGCTGGTCGGCGGGCTGCTCGGGGTCGCCCTCACCGTCTACCAGGGGCTGGCCTCCGCCTCCGGGCTGACCGCGACCAACGTGGCCTTCGGGTTCCTCGGGCTGGCGGGGCTCTCCACCGGGCAGTTCTACTACCAGCTGAAGAACCCCGGCACGCATCCGCTGCTCAACGGCGTCCTGCAGTCCGGCTCCTCGGCCGTCGTCATGCTCGCCGGCGCGCTGGCCTTCGAGACCGGGGTCGTGCACTGGACCAGGCAGTTCGTCCTGTCGGAGCTGTGGATGGCGGTCGGCGTCTCGATGGGCGCGCTCAGCCTGCTGTTCGTGCTGATGCGCTCGGAGAGCGCGGACCGGGTCGCCTCGTACTTCTACGGGGTGCCGATCGTGGCGGCGCTGATCGCCTGGCCGATGCTGGGCCAGCGGCCGACCCTCGCGGAGGCGGGCGGGTTCGCCGTCATCGTCGTCTCGATCGTCCTGTTCAACCGGAGCAGCCGGGCGCCCGAACGCACGGTACGGCCGCCGCTCCCACGCGGGTGAGCGGCGGCCGTACCGGACGTCAGCGGACGACGGCCTCGAAGGCGTGCAGGTAGGGGTTGACCGGGCGGACGGCGGAGACGGCGAGGCCGGCCTCGTCCATCAGGCCGACCATGCTCTCCTCGGAGTGCTTGGCGCCGCCGACGTTGAGCATCAGCATGAGGTCCATCGCGGTGGTGAACCGCATGGAGGGGCTGTTGTCGACGAGGTTCTCCACGACCACCACCCGGGCGCCGGGCCGGGCGGCGCGGACGACGTTGGCGAGGGTGCGGCGGGTGCTGCCGTCGTCCCACTCCAGGATGTTCTTGATGATGTAGAGGTCGGCGTCCACCGGGATGTCCACCCGGCAGTCGCCGGGCACCAGGCGGGCGCGGTCCGCGAAGGCGCCGCCCTGCTGGAGCCTGGCGTCGGCCCCGGCGACGACCTTGGGCAGGTCGAGCAGGGTGCCGTGCAGCGCGGGGTGCTTCTCCAGCAGGCTGGCCAGCACGTGGCCCTGGCCGCCGCCGATGTCCACCACCGAGTCGACGCCGGTGAGGTCGAGGTAGTCGGCGAAGTCGCGGGCGGACTGGCGGCTGGAGGTGGTCATCGCCTTGTCGAAGACCTTCGCGGAGTCGCCGCCGTCGCTGTGCAGGTAGTCGAAGAACTCCTTGCCGAACAGCTCGGGGAAGACGTTGCGGCCGGAGCGGACGGCCTCGTCCAGCATCGGCCAGGCCTCCCACGTCCAGGGCTCGGTGCACCAGAGGGAGATGTAGCGCAGGGAGTTGGGGGCGTCCTCGCGCAGCAGGCGGGACATCTCGGTGTGCTCGAAGCGCTCGCCGGAGGTCTCGGCGAAGATGCCGTAGCAGGTGAGGGCGCGCAGCAGGCGGCGCAGGGCGCGGGGTTCGGTGTCGAGGGCGGCGGCGAGGTCCTCGACGGTGGTCGGGGTGTCGCCGAGGGCGTCGGCGACACCGAGGCGGGCGGCGGCGCGGACGGCCGCGGCGCAGGCGGCGCCGAAGACGATCTCGCGCAGCCGCATCGCGGCCTGCGGGGTGGCGGGGGCGGTGGTCATAGCGGGTCCTTGGGTCCGTGGTGTCAGCAGTGGCCGGACGGCTCGGAGACCGAGCACTCGTTGCGGAGGAAGGAGTTGTCGGTGCCGGTGTCGCGGTCGGCGAGGTCGGCCGGGGCGTTGCCGCTCAGGCGGTTGCCGGTGATCGCGTTGTTGGTGTTGGGCATGCCGACGACGCTCTTGAAGAGGACGATGCCGCCGGAGAAGTCCGAGGAGCCGACGTTGTCGCGGATCTCGTTGTCGGTCACCCGGGCCGCGTCCACGCCGGTGAGGACGACGCCGGCGCCCTGGATCGCACCGAGCCGCGGATTGGGCGCGCAGTACTTGTTGTTGGCGACGACCGTGTTGCGGGTGACGTCGAGGTCGCCGGCCCTCGGGACGTCCTCGTCGCCGACGACGAACACGCCGCCGCAGTTGGCCCGGATGTCGTTGCCCTCGATGCTCAGGCCGCGCAGCCGGCGCACGGTGACGCCGACCCGGTTGTCGGAGAGCTTGTTGCCCGCCACCACCGTGCCGATGACCGGGGCGCCCGCCTTGCGGTTGACGTAGTTGGCGAGGAAGACGCCGGACTGGCCGTTGCCGTGGACGTCGTTGCCGACGATGGAGGCCTTGGTCGAGACCTCCTGGCTGATGCCCTGCTCGCCGTTGCCCTGAACGGAGTTGGCGCGCACGGCCATGCCGGTGGTTCCGGTGATGTCGATGCCGTTCTTGCGGAACCCGCGCACGCCGATCGACTCGACGGTGAGCCCTTCGAGCGGGGCCGCCTCGGTGCCGACCACGCAGAGGCCGTGCCCGGCGGCGGCGCAGGCGTTCTCCGTGCCGTCGCCGGGGACGATCTCGCTGGCCGGGCCCGAGCCGCGCAGGGTGAGGCCGGGCGTGGTGATGCGCACGCTGCCGGGGTACGTGCCGGGCAGGACCTGGACGGTGTCGCCGGGGGCGGCCGCGTCGACGGCCCGCTGGATCGACTCGCCGGGGTGGACGAGGTGGTGGACGAGGTGCACGGGGCCGCTGTCGGCGGCCGGGGCGGGGGCCGCTGCGGCGAGGGTGGCGAGGACGGTGGTCAGGGCGGTGGCGGCGGCGGTGGCCGCGGCGAGGTGGTGGACCCGGCGCGTGGGCATGAGTGGTGACCTGTTCTTTCCGGCGAGGCTCGTCGTGGACGCCGTGTGATCGAGTGGTGACGGCCGGTGGGTGCGGCCGAGTCGACGCTATGGGCGGCCGGGTGGGGCCGCCACCAGGCTTGGGCTGCGGGACTGACGGGGCGTCGGCGATTCGCGTCGTCCGGGTGGTTGAGGGGCACCGCCGGGGCCGTGACATGCTCGGAGGCATGAGCACCGCGTCCGTACCGCCCGCCGCCGCCCTCCGCAACCCGATCGGGGCGCACGTCCCGGTGGCCGCCAAGGGCCTCGCCGGTACCGGGCTGGCGTACGCGAGCGCCGTCGGCGCCGAGACGGTGCAGGTGTTCGTGGCCAACCCGCGCGGCTGGGCGACGCCCCCGGGGAACCCGGCGCAGGACGAGGAGTTCCGCCGGCTCTGCGCCGAGCGGGCCGTACCGGCCTGGGTGCACGCGCCGTACCTGATCAACTTCGGCTCGGACAACCCCGCCACCCGCGAGCGCTCCGCCGACTCCCTGCGCCACTCGCTGCACCGGGGGCACAGGATCGGCGCGCTGGGCGTGGTGCTGCACACCGGCTCGGCCGTCGGCACCGCCCCCGGCGGCGGCTCGCGCCGGGCCGAGGCGATGGCCCAGGTGCGCGCGGACGTCCGCCCGCTGCTGGACGAGCTGGACGCGCTCGGGGACGACGCGCCCTGGCTGCTGCTGGAGCCGACCGCCGGTCAGGGCAGCTCGCTGTGCTCGCGGATGGAGGAGCTCGCCGAGTACGTCGAGGCGCTGGACGGGCACCCGAAGGTGGGCGTCTGCCTGGACACCTGCCACGCCTTCGCCGCCGGGCACGACCTGGCCGTCCCCGGCGGGGTGACGGCGGCGCTGGACGCCCTCGCCTCGGCGGCCGGGACCGGACGGCTGCGGCTGATCCACGCCAACGACTCGGAGGACGCCGTCGGCGCCCGCAAGGACCGGCACGCCAACATCGGCGCCGGGATGATCGGCGCCGAGCCGTTCCGGGAGCTGTTCGAGCACCCGGAGACGGCCGGGGTGCCGCTGCTCGTCGAGACGCCCGACCGCAAGCACGGCGGGGACGGCACCGGGCACGCGATGGACATCACCGTGCTCAAGGAGCTGCGGGAGCGGGCCGCCGTCCTGGTCTGACGTCCTGGTCTGACGTCCTGGTCCGGCCCGCGTTCTCTGCGGCTGCCGATCGCGCCCGGCGGTGGGAGGGTGGAACGAGTCACTGCCTCTCTGGGGGTGTCCTCTGTGTCCCCGACCCGGAAACTCGCCTCGCTGCCCTGCGGGCGCCGCAGCAAGTGGGTGGTGCTCGCCCTGTGGCTGGTGCTGCTCCTCGCCCTCGGCCCGCTGGCCGGGAAGCTGACGGGCGCCGAGGACAACCAGGCCTCCAGCTGGCTGCCGGGCAACGCCGAGTCCACCCAGGTGCTCAACGAACAGCGCGCCTTCCAGCCGGTGGACACCGCCCAGGCCGTCGTCGTCTACCAGCGCACCTCCGGCATCACCCCCGCCGACCGGGCGGAGGCCGCCCGGGAGGCCGTCACCTTCGCCTCCGTCCCGCGCGTGGCCGGCCCGGTGGTCGGGCCCGTCGTCTCCGCCGACGGGCAGGCGATGCAGACCGTCGTGCCGATCGACGTCGGCAGCAACGGCTGGAACGACCTCAAGCCCGCCGTCGAGTCCATCCGCGGCACCGCCACCGCGAACGGCCTCGGCCTGACCACGCACGTCACCGGCCCCGGCGGGGTCGCCGCCGACCAGGCCAAGGCCTTCGCGGGCATCGACGGCTCGCTGCTCGCCGCCACCGTCAGCGTGGTCATCGTCCTGCTGCTGCTCACCTACCGCAGCCCCGTGCTGTGGCTGCTGCCGCTGCTCTCCGCCGCCGGGGCGCTCACCGTCGCCGAGGCGTTCATCTACCTGCTGGCCGAGCACGCCGGGCTGACCGTCAACGCGCAGAGCGCCGGCATCCTCATCGTCCTGGTGCTCGGCGCGGGGACGGACTACGCCCTGCTGCTCACCGCCCGCTACCGGGAGGAGCTGAGACGGCACGAGGACCGGCACGAGGCGATGGCCTTCGCCCTGCACCGGGCCGGGCCCGCCGTCCTCGCCTCCTCCGCGACGGTCGTCGCCTCGATGCTCTGCCTGCTCGTCGCCGAGATGAACTCCACCCGGGGCCTCGGCCCGGTGCTGGCGATCGGCGTGGTCGTCGCCCTGCTGGCCATGCTGACCCTGCTGCCCGCGCTGCTGGTGATCGTCGGGCGCTGGGTGTTCTGGCCGGTCAGGCCCGCGTACGGCACGCCGGAGCCGACCCGCAGCGGGCGGTGGGCGCACGTCGGGGCGTGGATCGCCCGGCGGCCGCGCAAGGTGTGGGTCGGGACGGCGCTGGCGCTGGCGGCCTGCTGCGCCGGTCTGGTCTCGCTGAACGCCGGTGGGATCAGCACCGCCGGGTCGTTCACCGGCAAGCCGGACTCGGTGGTCGGCCAGCAGGTGCTGGAGCAGCACTTCCCCGGCGGGACGGGCTCGCCGCTCACCGTCGTCTCCTCGGCGGCCGGGGCGCCCGCCGTCCAGGCCGCCACGCAGTCCACCGCCGGGGTGGCGGCCGCCTCGCCCCCGGTCGTACGGGACGGCCGGGCGCTGTTCCACGCCACGCTCACCGACCCGCCGGACAGCAGCGCCGCCAAGGCCACCGTCGACCGGCTGCGCACCGCCGTGCACGCCGTGCCGGGCGCGGAGGCGAAGGTGGGCGGCGACACGGCCGTCATCCTGGACGCCGGGCGGGCGGCGGCCAACGACAACCGGGCGATCATCCCGTTGGTGCTGGGTGTGGTGCTGCTGATCCTCGCGGTGCTGCTGCGGGCCGTCACCGCCCCGCTGGTGCTGATCGCGACGGTGCTGCTCTCGTACGCGGCGGCGCTGGGGATCAGCGCGTTCTTCTTCGCGCACGTCTTCCACTTCCAGGGGCAGGACCAGGCGTTCCCGCTGTTCGTCTTCGTGTTCCTGGTCGCGCTGGGGATCGACTACAACATCTTCCTGATGACGCGCGTACGGGAGGAGTCCGCCCAGCACGGCACCCGGCAGGGCGCGCTGACCGGGCTGTCGGCGACCGGGGGCGTGATCACCTCGGCCGGGCTGATCCTCGCCAGCACCTTCGCCGTGCTGGGGACGCTGCCGCTGGTGGCCTTCGCCGAGATCGGGTTCGCGGTGGCGCTGGGGGTGCTGCTGGACACGCTGGTGGTGCGGTCGGTGCTGGTCACGGCGCTGACCATGGACCTGGACCGGCACATGTGGTGGCCTGGGCGGCTCTCGCGCGCCGACGCCGAGGCCGACGCCGACGCCCGGACGGCGGCGAGCCCGGCGGCCGGTGAACGGCCCCCGGGCTCGGGGTGACACGGGTGTTCCAGGGGTGTGGCGAGGTCAGCAGCCGCAGTCGCTCTCGCTGTGCTCGGCGGCGTTGAGCCACTGGGCGTGCGGGCCGAAGAGGCCGACGCCCGCGGAGCCGGACTCCAGGCTCGCGCCCGACGACTGGTGCGGCCCGAAGCCACCGGCCATGGCCGAGGTCGGAACCGAGACGACGGCGCCGGCCACGGCGACGATGACGGCGAGCTTGCGGATGTTCCCACGAAGCGACATCTGTGGTCCTCTGCTTGGTCACTAGGTCTCAACCACCGTCCGCAACAGGCCTGTTGGCCCCGGCTACGGACAGCGCGACGCCCCCACCGGGGGGCGCCGCGCCAAGGTTGGCACACGAACCCGCGCGGGCGGGGTGCCGCCGCAACCGGGACGGCCCATTCGGGTGAGGCATCTCCCCCGCTCGGCGCAACGGCCTCGTACGTTCGGGGGCATGCGTCATGGGGTGCCGCACGTGTGCCCGTCCGACGCGGGTGCGGCCGTAAGTCTTACGGTCACAGGGCGGGCGAACCGAACGAATCCCGGCGATTTGGTGCGCAAAGGCGACACATCCGAGCATGAGCGGTCGCTCCACCGAGCGCGCACGACCCGGCCGCCCCCGCGAGCACCCTCGCGGGGGCGGCACCACGAAAGGCGCAGCACCCTCATGCAGACCAGCCCGGCCGCACCCCGGCAGGCGACCGCGCCGCCTGTGATCGCCCCCGCACCGGAACAGTCCGGCCGCTCCGGCGGGTCGGGCGGGTCGGGCCGGTTCGGGCTGGCGACGGCGACCGCGCTGGTCATGGGCAACATCATCGGCGGCGGCATCTTCATGATCCCCGCCGCCGTGGCGCCCTTCGGCACGCTCAGCCTGGTCGCCTTCGCCGTCCTCACCGTCGGCGCGATCGCGCTCGCCCTGGTCTTCGGGCAGCTGGCCCGGCGCAACCCGCGCACCGGCGGCCCGTACGTCTACGCCCGCGAGGCCTTCGGCGACTTCGCCGGGTTCCTCTCCGCCTGGTCGTACTGGATCACCACCTGGGTCAGCAACGCGGCGCTCGCGGTCGCCGCCGTCGGCTACCTGGGGGTGCTGGTGCCGATCGGCGACCACCCGGTCACCGAGATCGCCGTCGCCCTGGCCTTCCAGTGGCTGCCCGCCCTGGCCAACCTGGCCGGCACCCGATACGTCGGGGCCGTCCAACTCGTCTCCACCGTCCTGAAGTTCATCCCGCTGGCGCTGGTCGCGGTGGGCGGGCTGTTCTTCTTCGACCCGAAGAACCTCGGCCCCTTCGACGCCAGCGGCCAGGGCCTGGCGGGCGGCATGAGCGCCGCCGCCGCGATCCTGCTGTTCAGCTACCTGGGCGTCGAGTCGGCCGCGATGAGCGCCGGGCAGGTCCGCGACCCGGAGCGCAACGTCGGCCGGGCCAGCGTGCTGGGCACCGTCGGCGCGGCCGTGGTCTACCTGCTGGGCACCGTCGCGGTGTTCGGGACCGTCGCGCACGACACGCTCGTCCACTCCACCGCGCCGTTCTCGGACGCCGTGAACGCCGTCTTCGGCGGCACCTGGGGCGGCACGGTGATCGCCGTCGCCGCGCTCGTCTCGATGCTCGGCGCGCTCAACGGCTGGACGCTGCTGGCCGCGCAGGCCCCGTACGCCGCCGCGAAGGACGGGTTGTTCCCCGCCTCCTTCACCAGGGAGCGGCGCGGGGTGCCGACCTTCGGCGTGGTGGTCTCCGTGGCGCTGGCCTCGCTGCTGACGGTGCTGAACTTCGCCAGCGGGGCCAAGGGCGCCTTCGACATGCTGGTCCTGGTCACCACCTTCACCGCGACCGTCCCCTATCTGCTGTCCACCGCCGCCCAGTTGTTCTGGCTGGTGCGCGGCTCGCGGGAGAAGGTCGACGGCGGGCGGCTGGTGCGCGACGCCGTCCTCGGGCTCGGGGCGTTCGCGTTCTCGCTGTGGCTCCTGGCGGGCGCGGGCTACGCGGCCGTGTACCAGGGCGTGCTGTTCCTGTTCGCCGGGATCCTCGTCTACGTGTGGATGGCCGGGCGGCGGCGCGACGAGGGCTGAGGGCCGGGTAGCCTCCCGGCATGACCGATCAGACCGATCAGACCGTTCAACACGAGAACGAGGCCGAGAGCGAGTTCGGGGACGAGAGCGGTTCCGAGGCGCCGGCGAGCCCGGCGCAGACCGTCGGCCGCTACGCGCTCGGCGGCGTCGGGGCGCTGCTCGCCTTCGGGGTGATCGCCACCCTGCTGCTGTCGGTGCTGGGGGTCGCGGCCGCGTACGTCATCGTGTTCGCCACGAAGTAGGGCCGGCACCGATTACGCCTGTGCGCGGGAAGTCGGCGGGGCCGACTTCCCGCGCACACGTGCTTGATCAGTGGGCGCCGTCCGTCGGGTGGTGGACGGTGAGGGTGCCGTAGGCCGCGAGCGCGGCGGCCGGGTCGGCGGGGGCGCCGCGCAGGACGGAGTCCAGGAAGGCGAGGGAGGCCCCGGCGACCACGCGCGGGCTCCGGGTGCGGCCCAGGGTGCCGACGATCGAGGGCACCGGCGGCAGGTACAGGGGCCCGTCCATGAAGGTCAGATGGGCGGCGCCGGGGACGGTCAGCCGGTAGCTCGTCGCCGTGTCCGCCCCGAGCACCTCGGTGAGGCGGGGGAGGTAGCGCGGGTCGGTGGCCGGGGTGATGGCCTGGGTCATCGCCAGCACCGGCCGGCCGAGGGCGGGCGAGACGGGCCCGTGGGGGAAGCCGTCCAGGTCGATGACGGCGGCGAACCGCCCGTCCTGCCGGGCCGCCTGGAGGGCGGCGGCCCCGCCCATCGAGTGGCCGGCCACCGCAGCGCGGCCGGTGTCCAGGCGCCCGGCCAGCGGGTCGGCGTTCTCGCCCCGGTCGAGGGCCTCCAGCCGTCCGAGGACGAAGCCGAGGTCGGCCGCCCGGACGGCCGTCCAGCCGGCCGCCAGCTCCTCGTCCTTGGCCGCGTCGCCGCTGGAGGTCGTCTCGGTGGTGACCGTCCGGCCGTCGGCGAGGACCACGGCGGCCGAGTCGTACGGGTGGTCGAGGGCGGCGACCACGTAGCCGTGGCTGGCCAACTCCTCGGCCCAGGCGGTGTTCTGGGTCCGCACCCCACCCGAGCCCGGCGAGAACAGCACCACCGGGAAGCGCTCGCCGCCCGCCGCGACGGGAGCGTCGAAGACCGATCGGCTGCGGGCGCGCGGGACGCCGTCGACCAGGAAGTCCGGCAGGCCCACTCCCCCGGCCATGGCCGCCGAGACGGTGCGCGCCTCCGCCTCCGTACGCCCGAGGTACTGGGCCCGCGGCGTGCCGTCCGGGCTCCTCCGCGCCGGGTACCAGAGCTGGACCACGACCGTGCGCAGGTCGCTCGGGTCGGGGGTGAAGGTCTCGGGGCGCTGCGGGTCCGTCCACTGCAGCACGCGGGTGCCGACCGCGAACGCCCCCGTCGGCTCGGGGAACACGGGCACGGGGAAGGCCCAGGCCGCCACCGGCCCCGAGGCGATCAGCCCGGCGCAGGCCAGCGACCCCGGCAGCGCCAGCCACCAGCGGGCCCGCCGGGCACGGCTGCGCAGGAGGCTGCACGCCGCGAACGGCAGGGCGAGGGCGGCGGCCGCGAGGACCGGCAGCACCTGCCAGCGCAGGCCCGTCACCGCCAGCACGATCAGGGAGAGGAGGAGCACCGCCCCCGCCGCGATCGTGGTGCGCGGGCGGGCGGCCGGGGGGAGCCAGCGCGCCACCACCAGGGCGAGGGCGCTCAGCAGGACAAGGATCTCCAGGGGGGACATGGGCAGTCCCGCGATGTTCTCGGTCACTCCGCCATGCTCGGCGCCGGGCCCGCGCCGCCGCATCGGTCACCGGTCGGCGGCGGGTGCGACCGGGGTGGCAGGGCTTCGCGTCGCGGCGGCGGGTTCTTTGCGACCGGGGGAGGTGGTGGGGGTCCTCCTGCGGTCGTAGGGCCGGTCGGTTCGCTCCGACGGTGGGCTCATGTGCGGGGCGGGCCCGCGGCATAGCGTGGCGGCAGTCGACGGGAACGGGCAGGGGCGCGTGATGGGCGAGGCGGGCAGGCCGCGGTGGCGGATGCGGTGGGACTGGACGGCGCTGCTGCTGGCGCTGCTGCTCGCGAACGTCCTCACCAGCCGCGCGCCGCACGAGCTCCCGGCGGCCCTGGCCCTCACCACCGCCCTCGCGCTGCCCCTGCCGTGGCGGCGCCGGGCCCCCGTCGCCGTGTTCGGCGCGGTGGCGGGCGCGGCCCTCGCCCAGTGGCTGGTGGGCGTCCAACTCCCGGCCGACGTCGCCCTGTTGGTCGCCCTCCATGCGGTCGCCGCGCACACGGGGCGGCGTGGCGCGCTCCTCGCCGGGGCCGTGGTGGAGGCGGGGGTGGTCGTGGCCTGCCTGCGGTGGGCGACGGAGGGCGCGTTCCTGCCCCCGTTCGTCGCACTCACCGCGACGACGGTGGCCGCCGCCGTCCTCGGTGTCAACCAGCGCACCACGCGCGCCTACCTGGCCGCGCTGGAGGAGCGGGCCACGCGGCTGGAGGACGAACGGGAGCAGCGGGCGCGGCTGGCCGTCGCGGAGGAACGGGCGCGGATCACCCGGGAGATGCACGACATCGTCACCCACAACCTGTCCGTCATGGTCGCGCTCACCGATGCCGCCGTGTACGCGCAGCACCGCTCCCCCGAAAAGGCCACCGCCGCGATGGTCCAGATATCGGAGACGGGGCGGCAGGCCCTGACGGACATGCGGCGCTCGTTGGGCGTCCTGCGGGCCGAGGAGCCGGACGCACGGCGCCACCCGCTGCCCGGGATCGGCCAACTGGCTTTGCTGGCCGAGCAGATGGGCGCCGCAGGGCTGCCGACGTCCGTGGAGGTCGAGGGGGGCTACGGGCATGTGCCCGCCACGGCGCAGCTGACGGTGTACCGGCTGGTGCAGGAGTCGCTGACGAACGCGCTCAAGCACACGCCGGCGGGGACGCGCGCCGCGGTTCGCGTCCGGTGCGGGGGTGGGGCGGTGAGCGTGGACGTCGTCGACGACGGGCCCCAGCCGTCCGTTCCCGTCACCCCCGGCCACGTCACCCCCGGCCACGGCATCCCCGGCATGCGCGAACGCTCGGCCGCGTACGGGGGGACACTGCGGGCCGGGCCGCTCCCGGACGGCGGGTGGGGGGTCCGGACGCGGCTGGTGCTGGACGGGGCCGCCGTATGACCATTCGCATCCTGATCGCCGACGACGAGGCGCTGCTGCGGCTGGCCTTCGGCACCGTCCTGGAGGCGCAGCCCGACATGGCGCCCGTCGGCGAGGCCTCCGACGGGGCCGAAGCGGTGCGCCTCGGGCGGGAGTTGAGGCCCGACGTCGTCCTCATGGACATCCGGATGCCCGGAACGGACGGGATCGAGGCGACGCGGCAGCTCGTCAAGGCCTGCCCGGAGAGCCGGGTCCTGATCCTGACCACCTTCGACCTGGACGAACTCGCCTTCGCCGCGCTCCAGGCGGGGGCCTCAGGGTTCCTGCTGAAGAACACCAGGCCGGAGGAGCTGCTCACGGCGATCCGCAACGTCGCCGCGGGCGACGCGGTGCTGTCCCCCCGCATCACCCGCCGCCTCCTGGAGGACCTCCGCCCCCACATCCCCGGCGTGCGAGGGGGCGGGCACGCGGAGCTGCTGGCCCGGCTCAGCGCGCGGGAGCGGGAGGTGCTCGTGCAGGTGGGGGGCGGGCTGTCGAACGCGGAGGTCGCCGCGGCGCTGTACATGGCGGAGGCGACGGTGAAGTCGCACCTGGGGCGGATCCTGCAGAAGCTCGGATTGAGGGACAGGGTGCAGGTGGTGGTGTTCGCGTACGAGAGCGGAGTGGTGCGGGTGGGGTTGGGGTGATCAGGGGCGACGTCGCCGTGGAAGCCGATGACGAGGTCGCCGCCCCGACCCGACCTGCCCCGACCCGGCCCGGCACCGAGGGCCGTGCCGGGGCGGCGCGGGTCACGTGACGTTGACGGTGGCCTTCCACGGGAGGAGGACCGCGGGGCAGGACCAGCCCGGATCCGACCGGCACACCGAGTAGGACGTGATGTCGCTGGTGCCGGTGGCGACGGCGGTGAAGGTCGCGTAGGCGTCACCGGTCGGGGAGGTGGCACCGGCGGTCCGGTAGAGGACGCCCGGCACCGAGGCGGTCGGCACCTCGACCCACAGCCAGGAGGCATGGGTCTCGCGGACGGCGCTCAGGTCGACCTGGATCACGTCGCCGGCGGCTGCGGCGACGGTTCCGTTGTTGTCGGCGTTGGTGAGGTAGATGGTGCTGCTGATCGCGGGTGCTTCGGCAGCAGCGGCAGTGGTGACGGTGGCCGCCGTCAGGGCGAGGGCGGCGGCGGAGACGGTCAGGGCTCGCAAGGTCTTCATGCATCCACCGTCGCGACCCAACTCACGTTCGGTTAAGGCGAGTTCGAGCCAACGGGGGAACTTCCCCGGCTGGTCGGCCGCCGGTTCCCGCGCCGTCGCGTCCCGGACATTCCGTGCTTGGCCGGCCGCCCGTCCGCCGATTCCCGAGGACCGGGAGGTGTCAGCGGTGCTCGGGGTTCTCGAAGTCGAAGCGGCAGCCCGCGTCCCAGGCGGAGCGCTGGTTGCCGTGGGCGGGGATGCCGCCGGCGTCCTTGAGGAGGCGGGCGAGGTGGAGCTGGTTCCAGGTCATAAAAGTGGTGTTGCGGTTCGTGAAATCGTTCGAGGGGCCGCCGGAGCCGGGGTCGAGGTAGGAGGGGCCGGGGCCGGCCTCGCCGACCCAGCCGGCGTCGGCCTGGGGCGGGACGGTGTAGCCGAGGTGCTGGAGGCTGTAGAGGACGTTCATGGCGCAGTGCTTGGCGCCGTCCTCGTTGCCGGTGATCAGGCAGCCGCCGACGCGGCCGTAGTAGGCATACTGGCCCTCGGAGTTGAGGATGGACGAGCAGGCGTACAGCCGCTCGATCACCTTCTTCATCACGGAGGAGTTGTCCCCCAGCCAGATGGGGCCGGCGAGGGTGAGGATGTCGGCGGCCATGACCTGGGAGTAGAGGACGGGCCATTCGTCGGTCTCCCAGCCGTGTTCGGTCATGTCCGGCCAGACGCCCGTGGCGATGTCGAGGTCCACGGCGCGCAGGACGTCGACGGCGACGCCCTGGCGTTGGAGGATGCCGGTGCTGACGTCGATGAGGCCCTGGGTGTGGCTGCGTTCCGGGGAGCGCTTGAGGGTGCAGTTGATCACCAGGGCGCGCAGGTCGGCGTACGAGGTGGGGGTGTCCGCCACGGGGGCCTCCGTCGGTCATGGGCTTCCGGCACAGCTCAGCAGGGCGGCGGGCCGGGCGCGTGCCGGGATGGGCCGGTCGGGCGAACGGGGGTGCGGGGCGTCGGCAGGTCTGTGGCCGTCGCGGCCCCCGGCGGAGCAACTCCGGCCCCGCGTGCGCTGGATGGCCCACTCGGCGGGCAGCCACCGGGGCGCGCGCCTACGGTGCGGTGCGAGGGGGTCACCCGAGGGAAAGGCTGTCAGCGGCATGGCTGGGAAGTTCGAGCTGTACACGGACGAGAGCGGGATGCACCGGTTCCGGCTGAAGGCGAGCAACGGGACGATCGTGGTGACCGGCGATCCGCAGGAGAGCAAGGACGACTGCCTCCGGAGCATCGAGTCGATCCGCAGGCTCGCCCCGTACGCGGAGCTCAAGGAGGCGGCCGGGTCGCTCTGACCGGTGGGGCCGTGGAGGCCCGGCGCGGGTCGGCGGTGCAAATCGCCGACCCGCGTTCGCTTGCGCGACAGATCCCTTTGGCCGGGTGCACGCCGGGCGTGGACAGAAATTCGGCATGCGCGTCGTCATCGTCACCGAATCCTTTCCGCCCGAGGTCAACGGAGTCGCCCACAGCGTGCTGCGGACGGCCGAGCACCTGGTGCGCCGGGGCCACCGGCCCCTCGTCGTCACCCCGGCTCCCGCGCGGAGCGCCCACTGCCCGCCGCAGAGCTTCGGGGGCGGGGCCGAGGCCGCCGAGATCCCCGTGGTGCGCATCCCGTCGATGCCGCTGCCGGGGTACCCGCAGGTGCGGATCGCGCTGCCGAGCCGGCAGCTGGCGGCCGCGATCGCGGGGCACCGGCCGGACATCGTCCACCTGGCCAGCCCGTTCGTGCTCGGCGCGCGCGGGATGCAGGTCGCGGCGCGGCTCGGGGTGCCCGCCGTGGCCGTCTACCAGACCGACCTGGCCGGGTACGCGCACGCCTACCGGGCCGGGCGGGGGCTCGGCGAGGCCGCCGCGTGGCGGCGCATCCGCAGCGTGCACCGGGCGGCCGCCCGGACGCTGGCGCCGTCCACCCCGGCGGCGCAGGACCTGACCGCGCACGGGGTACCCCGGGTGCAGCTGTGGCCGCGCGGGGTGGACTCGGCGCGCTTCCACCCCGAGCACCGGGACGAGGCGCTGCACCGGGCGCTCGCCCCGGGCGGGGAGGTGCTGGTCGGGTACGTCGGGCGGCTGGCGCCGGAGAAGCGGGTCGACCTGCTGGCGGCGGCCTCGGCGCTGCCCGGGGTGCGGGTGGTGGTCATCGGGGACGGACCCTCCGCGCCCGGGCTGAAGGCGGCCATGCCGGGGGCGGTGTTCCTGGGGCGGCGCACCGGGGACGAGCTGGCGCGATGTTTCGCCACCCTGGACGTGTTCGTGCACACCGGGCCGCTGGAGACGTTCTGCCAGACCATCCAGGAGGCGATGGCCAGCGGGGTCGCGGTGGTCGGCCCGGCGGCGGGCGGTCCGCTGGACCTGGTGGGCCACCACCGGACGGGGCTGCTGGTGCCGCCGAGGGACGGCGCGGCGATCGCCCGGGCGGTGGCCGAGCTGGCCGCCGATCCGGCGCGCCGGGCCCGGTACGGGCTGGCGGGGCGGGCCGAGGTGACGGCGCGGACCTGGGAGGCGGTCGGGGACCTGCTGCTGGGGCACTACGCGGAGGTGCTGGAGGAGAGCGGGAGGGCATCGGGCGTCGCGAGCGAGGTGGTCGCGGCGGAAACGATCGTTGGCGAAACGATCGATGCGGGGTCGAACGGTCATCGCGCCGCCGGTTCGCTCACTGTGGATTCGATCACTGCGGATTCGATCGCCCCTGATTCGATCGCCGCGGATTCGCTCACCGCCGCAGCGATCCTCGCCGAAACGAGCGATCGGCCGGCGAACGGTCAGGTCACCACGGCGGAGGAGCTGCCCGCATGAACCCGGAGCCGTCCGGTGCGCCGCTGACCATCGTGCGGCTCGCCAACTTCGTCACCCCCGTCTCCGGGGGCCTGCGCACCGCGCTGCGCCACCTCGGCGCCGGCTACCTGGCGGCGGGGCACCGCCCGGTGCTGATCGTGCCCGGCGAGCGGCGCGGCGAGGAGGAGACCGACCAGGGGCTGGTGGTCACCCTGCCCGGGCCGGTGCTGCCCGCCAGCGGCGGCTACCGGCTGCTCGTCGACCGGGCCGCCGTCGCCGCCGAGCTCACCCGCCTCTCCCCCGACCGGCTGGAGGTCTCCGACCGCACCACGCTGCGCTGGACGGGCGCCTGGGCCCGTCGGCACGGCGTGCGCTCGGTGATGGTCTCGCACGAGAGCGCCGCCGGGGTCCTGCGCACCTGGGGCCTGCCGCGCCCGCTGGCCGCCCTCGCCGCCGACCGGCTGAACGCGGCGACGGCCCGGGAGTACGACGCGGTGCTGTGCACCACCGACTGGGCGGCGGCGGAGTTCCGCCGCCTCGGGACGCCGAACCTCGTCCGGGCCCCGCTCGGCGTGGACCTGGACGCGATGCGGCCGCCGGCCCCGGACGTACGGGCCGAGGAGCGGGCCCGGTACGCCGCGCCCGAGGAGACGCTGCTGGTGCTCTGCTCCCGACTGTCGGCGGAGAAGCGGCCCGAGCGCGCGCTGGAGGCGCTGGCCGCCCTGCGGGCCCGGAACCGGCGGGCCGTGCTGGTGGTGGCGGGCACCGGTCCGCTGCGGGCGCGGCTGGAGCAGCGCGCCGCCCGGCTGCGGCTGCCGGTGCGCTTCCTCGGCCACCTGTCCGAACGGGCGGCGCTGGCACGGCTGTTGGGCTGCGCGGACGTGGTGCTGGCGCCGGGCCCGGTGGAGACCTTCGGGCTGGCGGCGATGGAGGCGCTGGCCTGCGGGACGCCCGTCGTGGTGAGCCGCTCCTCCGCCCTGCCGGGGCTGATCGGCCTCGCCGGGCTGGCGGCCCCCGACACGGGCGGCGGATTCGCCACGGCCGTACGGGAGTTGCTGGCGCGGCCCGAGTCGGCGCGGCGGGCGGGCGCGCGAGCACAGGCGGAGCGGTACGGCTGGCCGGCGGCGGTGGCGGCCTTCCTGGCGGCGCACCGGGTGCCGGTCGAGGACAACTGCGAGGTCCCGGACGGGAGTTGGGATGAGCCTGCTCGACAGCGGGTGTGACCTGGCGGCGGACGAGGACCGGCGGGCGCCGGGCTTCTCACGCTTCGTCGCCCTCGGGGACTCCCTGACGGAGGGCGTCGGGGACCCTGCGGGCGAGGGCTGGCGCGGCTGGGCCGCCGTCCTGGCCTCCGCACTGACCGGCGACGGGACGAACGTCGAGTTCACCAACCTGGCGCGCAGCGGCGCCCTGACCAGTGATCTGACGCAACGTCAACTCCCTGCCGCCCTGGCCCTGCGGCCGCAGCTGGCGGCCGTGGTCGTCGGCGGCAACGACACCCTGCGCACCGGGTTCGACATACGACGCAGCACCCTGGAGCTGGACGAGGTCCTCGGCGAACTCTCCGCGCACGGCGCCGTGGTGCTCACCGCCTGCCTGCCGGACCCGGGCACCCTGCTCGGCCTCCCGACGCCGCTCACCCGCCCGCTCGCCCGGCGGATGCGGGCCGTGAACACGGTGGTGCACGCGCTCACCGAGCGCCACCGGACCGTCCACCTGCACATCGCCGACCTGCCCTGGCTCGCGGAGCGCCGCCTGCTCAGCGTGGACCGCCTCCACCCCAGCACCGAGGGCCACCACCTGATCGCCCGGCGGTTCCACACCCTGCTCGCCGATGCCGGCCACCCGCTCGGCCCGCCACCGACCGCCACCCCCACCGAGGCGCCGCCGACCAGGGCCGCCGACCTGTGGTGGATGGCCACCCAGGGCACCCGCTGGCTCGCCGCCCGCAGCACCGACCTCCTCCCGGGCCTGCTCGCCCTGGCCGCCGCCGAGGGCTGCGCCCGCCTGCGCGGCGCGAGCCGGCGCCACGACGAGCGGATGGCGCGGGCGGCGGCGCAGGCGCTGGCCTCCCTGGAGTAGCCCGAACCCTGGAGCAGCCCGAACCTACTGTGCCCGCCAGGGCGCGAGGGCGAGGTCGGTGGCGGCGCGCAGCGCGGCGCCCAGGGCCTTCGGGTCGGTGACGGGCTCGGCAAGCAGCACCTGGAGCGCGCCGGTGACGGCGCCGACGAAGGCGCCGGTGAGGGCGGCGGCGGCCACCGGGTCGAGCTGCTCGGGGAAGGCCTCGGCGAGCTGCCGGGCGATCACCTGCTGGGCGTCCATCTGGATCTGCAGCGCGCGGCCCCGGACGGCGGGGACGGTGCGGATCAGCTCCAGCCGCCGCGCGCCGAGCGGGCTGACCAGGTCCGTCCCGTCGCTGACCGCGCCGAGCGCGCGGAGCAGCACGTCGGCGGGGCCGTCCTGCGGCGAGCGGGCGGCGATCGCCTCGGCCACCGCCTGGACGCGGGCGTCGGCGTCCGGGAAGAGCAGTTCCTCCTTGCTGGCGAAGTAGCTGAAGAAGGTGCGGGTGCCGATCTCGGCGGCGGCGGCGATGTCGGCGACCGTGGTGCCGTCGTAGCCCCGCTGGTCGAACAGCTCGACGGCGGCGTCGATCAGGGCCTGGCGGGTGCGGGCCCGCTTGCGGTCGCGTAGGGACATGCCCGTACCGTATCGCACCCCGTGCATATCTGCACTCATTGCAAAACTGCACCGAGTGCATTTATGGTCGGGGCATGACCTCACGAAGCGTCCTCGTGGTCGGAGCCGGCGTCGCCGGGCCGACCCTCGCGTACTGGCTGGCCCGGCACGACGTACGGGTCACCGTGGTGGAGCGGTCCCGGGGGCCGCGCTCCAGCGGCAACCCCGTGGACGTCCGCGGGCCCGCGCTGCCCGTGGTGGAGGCGATGGGCGCGCTGCCCCGGCTGCGCGAACTCGCCACGGGCGTACGGACGATGCGGCTGCTCGGCCCGTCCGGCCGGGAGACCGCCCGGCTGCCGATGTCCCTCCAGCCCGGCGCGGTGGAACTGCCGCGCGCCGACCTCGCCGCCGCACTCCAGGAACTGGCGCGCGACAGCGCCGAGTTCGTCTTCGACGACACCGTGACCGACCTGCACGCCGACGACGGCGGCGTGGACGTCGCCTTCGAGCGGTCCGCGCCACGACGGTTCGACCTGGTGGTCGGCGCCGACGGGCTGCACTCCACGGTGCGCAGGCTCGCCTTCGGCCCGGAACGGGAGTTCGTCCGCCCGACCGGCCTGCTCGTCGCCACCGTCCCGCTCGGCGGGCCCGCCGAGGACCCGACGGCGGCGGTGCTCCACAACACGCCGGGCCGGCTGGTCTCCCTGCACCCCGCGCGCGGCGAGGCGATGGCCGCGTTCATCTTCCGGCGGGCGGACGGCGCCGCGATCGACCACCGCGACACCGCCGCGCACCGCCGGATCGTGATCGAGTCCCACCAGGGGCTCGGCTGGAGAGTCCCGGAGTTCCTCGACCGGGTGCGGGAGGCGGAGGACCTCTACTTCGACTCGGTCAGCCGGGTCGACCTCCCCTCCTGGTCGCGGGGCCGGATCTGTCTGCTCGGCGACGCCGCCTCCTGCCTCTCCCTCCTCGGCGAGGGCTCCAGCCTCGCCATCGCCGGCGCCCACACCCTCGCGGAGGCCGTGGCGAGCCGACTCGGCGACCCAGCGCAGGCGTTGCGCCGCTACGAGCAGACCCACCGCGCCCGCGTCACCCCCAAACAGCGCGCCCTGCGGCTCTCGGCCGCCCTCCTCGTCCCCTCCACCCGCTTCGGCCTCGCCACCCGCAACCTGGCGGCCCGCCTGGTCCCCGCGAGGGGATGAGGCACCCCACCCCCTGCGTGTGGCCGCAACGAAACCCACCGCACCCGAACGGCAAGCCCTACGCCATTCGACCACCCGCCGGACGACGAGACGGCGCCCCTCCAGCGGCCACCGGGCGCGACACCGGGCCCACGCACGGCCCGACCGCCCCGCCCGAAGACGAGTCAGGGGCCCGGCAGGTGATCGGGGGGGGCGCCCGGGGGAAGGATCGGCGGGTGAACTCGATCGCGCGGACGGGGAGGCCGACGTGGACGGGCGGAGGCGAGTGAGGGCGGAGGCGAGTGAGGACGGAGCAGCCGCCGCGCGGCCAGGCGTCGGGGCGCGGGGCAGCACCAGGGGGAGCCGGGATGGAAGGGTGGAGGCCGACGAGGGCGGAGCAGCCGCCGGGCGTCCGGCGGGAGCATCGGCACGTGAGCGCGAAGGGGACCGACGTGGACGGGCGAGGGTTGTTGGCAGCCGCAGGGGTGCTGTTTCCCGACGGGCGCGGGCGGGTGATGGTGACGCGGTTGCCGTACGACCGGCGGCATCCGGTGGCGATCCCCGGGGGCGGGTGGGAGCCGCAGGACGGGTCGCCGCGGGAGACGGCGCTGCGGGAGATCCGGGAGGAGCTCGGGTTCACGCCGCGGCTGGCGGGGCTGGCCTGTGTGGACTGGGTGGTGCTCGGCGGCGGGCAGCCGATCGTGGCGTACGTCTACTGGGGCGAGCCGCTCACCGACGCGCAGGTGGCGGCGCTGCGGCCGGACGCGGCGGAGGTGGGCGGCTGGGCCTGGCTGGACGCCGAGGACGCGGGCCGGGCGCTGCCGCCCGGGCTCTCCCGGCGGGTGCTGGCCTGTCTGCGGGCGCCGCGCGCGGCCGGGCCGCTGGAGCTGGAGCTCAGCCTGCCCGCCGGGCACACCCGGGAGCTGCCGGAGGTCTCCGGGCCGGCCGCCCCGTACCTCGGGCTGGCCGCCGCGCCCGGCCTCGGGAGCCCCGCCGCCGAGGAACCGCCGCCACCACCGCCCCCGCTCGACCGCGAGACCTTCTACGCGACCAGGCCGCGCATCCGCGCCAAGGCCCGCGCCCTGTTCACCGACGCGGCCGGGCGCGTCCTGCTCGTACGGCTGAAGCCGTGGGAGGGCCCGCGCGGCGAGGTGCCGCACTGGACGCTGCCCGGCGGCAGCGTGGAGGCGGACCGGGAGACGCCCCGGGAGGCG
The DNA here is from genome assembly GCF_044767945.1 of Kitasatospora sp. NPDC101183. Classification (NCBI taxonomy): domain Bacteria; kingdom Bacillati; phylum Actinomycetota; class Actinomycetes; order Kitasatosporales; family Streptomycetaceae; genus Kitasatospora; species Kitasatospora sp. NPDC101183. Next base: position 155,864 of record NZ_JBIWOW010000013.1, read on the forward strand.
GCGCGGCGGGAGGTCCGGGAGGAGTTGGGCTGGCGGGTCGAGCCCGGGAAGCTGCTCGCGCTGGACTGGCAGCCCCTGGACACCAACGGCGAGACGCCCGTACTCGTGTACGTCTACGACGGCGGCCCGGTGACGGCGGAGCAGCTGGACGCGATCGTGCTGCCGGAGGAGGAGCTGGTGGAGTGGCGCCTGTGCGCCCCCGCCGAGGCCCGCGAGCTGCTGACCGGCCCCTCCTGGGACCGTACGGAGGCGGTGCTCGCGGCCCGGGAGCGGGCGGGCGGTCCGGCCGAGCTGCTGCGCGGGCGGGAGGAGCGGTGAGCCGTCACACTGGCGGCGTGGACGAGAGGATCAGGCGGGTGCTGGCCGGGCGGCGGGTGGAGTCCGTCGGCGGCGGCGCCCGGCTGGAGCTGGGGCTCGGCGGGGCGGTGAGCGTCCGGGTGGCGCACGAATTCCGGTACGCGGAGCCCTCGTTCGCCGCACCGGAGGAGGTGGAGCACTTCTTCCCGGCGCTGACCTTCCGCCCCTCCCCCGCCCTGCTGGCCCTGGTCGGCCGCACCGTCGGCTCCGCCCGGATCACCCTGGCGGGCGGCCTGGAGCTGGGCTTCGCGGAGGGCGGCGCGCTGTCCGTGCCGCCGCACGCGATGCTGGCGCCGTGGAGCGTGCTGACGGCCGAGGGCGAGGTGTGCGGGCTGCCGGGCGGCGAGGTGAGCTGGCCCGGGCCCGGCGGAGCCTGAGCTCTCCGCCGGGGGTCAGGAGGTCCGGGGTTCAGGGGGCCGGGGTTCAGGAGGCCGGGGTTCCAGGGCGTCAGGGGGCCGACCGGCGGGCTCAGACCTCCAGGTCGGCCTCGATGCGGGTCAGCTGGTGGCGGGCCATCGCGAGGTTGGCGCGGGCGCGGTCCAGGGCGAGGTAGAGGAACAGGCCCTTGCCGCCGCGGCCGCTGAGCGGGCGGATCAGGTGGTACTGACTGCTGAGGGTGATGAGGATGTCCTCGATCCCGTCCTGAAGGCCGAGCATGTCCATGGTGCGCATCTTGGCGCGCACCACGTCGGTGTTCCCGGCGGCGGCGACGTTGAGGTCCAGGCCGCCGGGGCCGTCGAGGGTGGCGAGCGCCATGCCGCTGTTGTAGTCGACGAGGGCCCCGCCGAGGGCGCCCTCGATGCTGGTCATGGCCTGCTTGAGCGCGCCGGCTGCGTCGGTCATGTCGTGTCTCCCGTTCGTTCGGTGGACCTGTTCGGTGGACCTGTTCGGTGGAACTGGCTGTCGGTGCGGTGGATGGTCAGGTGCCGGGCAGCAGGCTGTCGTTGAGCAGCCCGGCGATCCGCTGGGCGCAGCGGCGGGCCTCCAGGTGGAGCCGTCCGACGTTGACGTCCGGATGGGCCAGGAGGGTCAGCACGCAACTGCCGCCGGAGGCGTACGTGGCGACGTAGCCGTGCTCGCCGCGCACCAGCGACTCGCGGAACTCGCCCTGGCCGGTGGTGTCGGCGAGGCGCTGGGCCAGCGAGAGCGAGGCGGCCGTCATGGCGGCCAGTCCGGAGGGTTCCGTCCCGTGGGTGTCGTGCGCGACCAGCAGGCCGTCGACGCTGGCCACCAGGCCGCCCGCGAGGTGCGGGACGCGCTGCTTGACGGCGCGCAGTTCGGCGAGCAACTCGGTTTCCAAGGCGATCAGTTGTCTCCTTCCGACTCGCTGCTTGAGGGCCCGCCTCATGGCCGGGACGGCGGGGTCGCGGGCGGGGAGTGGGTCAAAGTCGGGCCTCCAGTAGGTCTCGGACCCTCGTCAGCAGCGCGACGTCCGGGTCGGGGACGGTCAGCGGGTGGGCCGCTGCCGTGGCGGGCGGGTGGTCGGAGCGGGCGGGGGCGGGGGCGGCGCGCAGGGTCGCGCCGGGGACCCTGCGGTGCAGGCCGGCGAGGCCCCGCCGGACGGTCGGCACCCCCTCGGCGGCCACCTCGGCGAGCCCCTCGGCGGTCTCCAGCAGCCCGGCGGCGGCGAGGCGGCGCACGTCGGCCGTGACGCCGAAGCCGGAGCGGCCGAGGAGCCTGGCCAGGTCGGCGGGGGTTCTTCGGCCGTCGGCGCGGTCGAGGAGTTCGCGGCGCCGGCGGCCGGCCGTACGGTGTTCGGGGTGGCGTCCGCGTTCGCTGGGGCGGACGGGCTCGGTGTCGAGCCGGGCGGAGGGCCAGAGGCCGTCGAGGAGCCGCCGGCGGCGTTCGACCTCGCGGTGCAGGCGGTCCGGGTCGACGGCGGCGACCTCGCCGAGCCAGTGGCGGGTGTCGGCCTCGTAGCGCCAGGTGCCGCCGGCCGGGTCGGCGAGGACGAAGAAGGCGGCGTCGAACAGGGTTCCCAGGTGGCCGAGTTCGAGTTCGCCCCGGGTGAGGAGGCGGCGTTCGACGAGTGCGGCCGCGACGCGGGAGTGCGGGCCGTGGGCGCCGAGCAGGTCGGCCCATTCCCCGGGGGTGATGCGGCCGCTGCCGGTGAGCAGGTCGGCCAGGCCGGGGGCGCGGGGGGACTCGGCGGCGGTGACGAGGCCGCCGACCAGGTGCAGGGTGCCGAGCGGGCCGTGCAGGGCGCCGGTGGCGCGGCGGGCGGCGAGCAGGTCGAGCGCCTCGCCGGGGGTGCGGGGCTCGCCCGGCGGGGGCGGCGCGGCGGGTGCGGTGGCGGTCGCGGTCACGGGCGGCGCCCCGCTCCCGCGCCCGGTGTCCGGAAGGCGACGGACGCCGCCTCGGGTATCGCGCCGGGCATCACGGTCACCCCAGCACCAGGTCCTCGGCGAGCGCCTGGAGCCGGAAGCGGGCGGCGGCGAGGTTCCCCTCGGAGCGGTCGAGCCAGAGGTGCAGCACGAGCCGGTTGTCGAAGACGGTGTCGACGAAGCGGATGAGGTGGTAGCTGCGGCCGGCGGTGACGATGATGTCCTCCAGCGGGGCGCCGGCGTCCTCCGCCGCGGTGAAGGTCCGGCTCTCGACGGCCGCCCGCACCAGGTCGGTCGCCTCGGCGGCGGAGGTCTCGTGCTCGCCGGTCGGGCTCTGCCCGAGGCTTCCGAGCGCCAGCCCGCTGCCCCAGTCGACCAGGCTCGCGGCGCGGGCCCCGGCGATCGTCATCGCCCCGGAGAGGCATTCGTCGATACCCGGCACACCGGCTCCTTCGCAGGGGTCAGGGCGGCCGGAGCGCAGCGCGGCTCCGGGCCGAACCGCCACCAGCAGTGGCAGGTTCGACACGGAAGGCTACTGCCGGATCCCGTTGACCGAACATTCCGATGGCATATTCACACCGGATGCGATGGTTTCCGGCCAAGGTCTGACGGTCTGTCAATCATGCCACGGGGACAAACCCGCTGGCCTGCCGATCGCGCCGGAACGCCGTCAACCGGCCACCTGGCGACGGACCTTGACCGATATCGGGCCACTGGAGTCGGCCAGACCCATGAAAGTGCGATAAAGCGATGAGCTGCCGCCAGCCCGGAGCCGCCCGCCGCCCCACGCCCGACGCCTTACACCGGACGCCCTACACCTGGCCGAGCGCCTCCGCCAGCAGCCGGTGGGAGTCGAGCAGTTCGGCCCGGTCGTAGGTACTGGTCGCGAGCAGGAACTCGTCCGCGCCCGTCCGCTCCACCAGGGCGCGCAGCTGCTCGGCGGCCTGCCGCGGGGTGCCCGCGATGTGGCCCTTCATCGACTGGTCGAAGGCGGCCCGCTCGCGGGCGGTCATCCCCAGGGCCCGGACCTCGGCCGCCGGGACCAGCGGCGGGAACTCGCCGTGGGTGCGCGAGTACGCGCCGGACCAGGCCTCGGGCACCAGCAGGTCCAGCGCCCGCTCGGCCGTCCCGGCGACGGCCACCGTGCCGGAGACGATGACGTACGGTTCGGCGGACTGCCCGGAGGGGCGGAAGTCGGCGCGGTAGCGCTCGATCGCCGTGAGCATCCGCTCCTCCCCGCGCGGGGCGGCGATCACCAGCGGCAGCCCGGCCTCGGCGGCGAGGCCGGCGCCCTCGCCGGTGGCCAGGACGTACGCGGGCACCCGCAGGCCCTCCGCCGGGCGGGCGTGGACGCCCCGGTGGGCCTGCTGGGTGCCGTCGAACCAGCCGATCAGCTCGGCGAGTTGGGCGCCGAAGTCGTCCGCGGCGTCCTTCTCCCGGCCGAGCGCCCGCCGGACGCCGTCGGTGAAGCCGACCGACCGGCCGAGGCCCATGTCGATCCGCCCGGGGAACAGCGCGGCGAGCACGCCGAACTGCTCGGCGACCACCATCGGCTGGTGGTTGGGCAGCATCACCCCGCCCGTGCCGACCCGGATGCGGGAGGTGGCGGAGGCGATCGCGGCGGCGAGCACCGTCGGCGCGGAGCCGGCCACGCCGGGGACGCCGTGGTGCTCGGAGACCCAGAAGCGGTGGTAGCCGAGCCGCTCGACCTCGCGGGCGAGGGCCACCGTGGCGCGCAGCGCCTCGGCGGGCTCCTCGCCGCGCCTGGTCCGGGAGCGGTCGAGGACGGAGAGCCGCAACGGTTGCCTTCGCACGCTGGTCACGTCCGGGCCAACGTGCCGGCGCGGGGGCGGATTCCCGGTTCGTACGCATGACCTCGCCCGGGCTGCGGGGCGCCGGGCCTACCCGGTGACGGCGAAGCCCCGCGCCGCGCCGAGGCGCTGGAGCGAGTCCCGCCCCGGGAGGCCGTCCGCCGCTCCCCCGCTGTAGCCGCAGCGGCGCTGCCACCCGGCGTAGGCGGCGACCGTCAGGGTGCCGTACGAGCCCCGCACCCAGCGCTGTTCGAGCAGCCCCTCGTCCACGAGCGCCTGCTGCACGATCGCGACCTCGGAGCCGTACGTGCGGTGGTCCTGCTCGGCGGGCGGGTCGGCGTGGGCGGCGGCGAGCAGGTGGGCCAGGGAGACGGTGCGCGGGCCGGGCAGGTAGCCGAGCAGCCGCAGCAGGGAGTCCTCGCCGGGGACGCCGTCGGCGGCGCCGCCGGTGTAGCCGAGGCTGCGCTGGTAGTCGGCGTAGCACTCGGTGTCCGCGTCCGTCCAGGTCGGGCCGGGGCCCGACCGGTAGTGCCCGCCGAATCCTTTCGCCACCAGGGCGCGGCCGACCGCCGTGACCTGGTAGCCCTGGGCGCCGTAGCCGTAGGCGAGGCCGTTGATCGTCACCTGGTAGCGCGCCGGGGAGCCGCCGCCCGAGCCCGGCGGCGGGGCCGGGTGGGACTGCGAGGGGGCGCCGGTGAACTCGGGCCAGGAGCCGGGGTCGGTGTGGTCGTTGTACGGGACGTGGGCGTGCGCGAACCAGCCGCCGCCGCTCTCCCAGACCTGTTCGTCGCGGTGGGAGGAGAAGTCCACGGGCCGACCCATCGGCCAGGTGTCGGGCACGCCCCAGGAGGCGATCCAGGCGTGGATGCGGTCCCAGCCCGCGCAGGGGGTGTCGACCAGGCGGGGGTAGACGGCACCCTGGTGGCGGCAGTAGGGGAAGAAGACGGCCTCGATCTGGATGACGACCCGGCCGGCCCGGTTGGTGCGGGTGGGGCTCTGGCCGGGGCTGAGCAGGCTCTTGGAGCGGGAGTCGGCGGGGAAGAGCTGGGTGGTGCGGCCGCTGAACGGGTCCCAGACCAGGTGGGGGGCGTCCCCGGCGCCGCCCCCGGTGAAGTAGCCGACCAGGTCCTCGTAGGAGCACCAGTCCTGCGGCGCGGCGGCCGTGGCGTTGCGGTCCCAGGTGATGTGGGCGATGGCCTTCGGCGGGTACTGCTGGTCGGTCGGCGCGTGGTCGCCGAGGTCGTGGATCTCGGCTCCGGGCAGCCACAGCTCGGGCATCGGATCTCCTCCTCCGAACGGCGTAAGGACGTCGTCCGGGGTATCGGCAGATCCGTGGTCCGGATTGACCTCGTTCCGGGGGTTTCCTGGTGTTCCGTGCCGCTGAACCTCCGCGACCCGTCCGGCCGTTCGGTTACGGGAGGGGGTTTCGCGCGCCCGTGCGAGGCGGGGGCGCGTCCACCTCGGGGCAGGGCGCGCGCATTGCACCCCGCCCGGGGCCCGCTGTCAATCGTTGACTTCGGAAATGGTCTAGTCCACGGTGGTGCGACGGACCGGTCCCAGCCCGCGTCCGGGACGCGCGCCGTTGCGCCCAACCACCCGCTGCGGAACCGCATCTGACGACCCGACGGAGAACCCCGCACCATGCAAAGAGTCTGCCTCGCCCTGCCCACCATGCGCCCCTGTCCCGAGACCATCGTGGAGCTCGCCGAGGAGGCGGCCTACGCCGTCGCGAACTTCGAGGTCGAGGTGCACCTGCTGATCCTCGACACCACCGAGGGCGAGGAGTTCGCGCGCAACGCGGACGCCGTGGCCACGCTCGCCCCCGTCGCGGGCGTCACCGTCCACCACCTCGGCAACGAGGAGCAGCGCGCGTTCTTCCGCAAGGTCGCCGAGGACTCCGGCGCCGCCGACCCCGCGCTGCTGCTGGAGCTGATGCTCCCCGAGAACGCCGTCGCGTACGGGTCCTGCGTCAACCGGCTCTTCCTGGGCGCGGCCGCCCTCGGCTGCACCTCCACCCACCTGCGCAACGACGACGCCGACTTCCAGGTCGTCGGCGGCGAGAAGATGTTCTCGATCCACCACGAGCTGCTCTCGATCGGCAAGCCGGCCGGCGAGGCGGTGGCCGGCGTGACCCGCTCCGAGCTGGACCCGGCCGACGCGGACGCCCCCGTGATGCTGGTCAGCGGCGCCTTCATCGGCGAACTCTGCGTGGACATCAGCGAGATCCGCGAGCTGGACCCGGACATCTACCGCGAGGTCGTCCGCCTGTGGGCGCCGCCGGTGTGGTCGGACGAGGAGAAGGACGCGATGGTCGAACTCTCCTTCAAGGGCGGCGGCGACACCGCGTTCACCACCGACGAGTCCGTCCTCGGCGTCCCCGACATCTGGGACGTCTACATGTGCAACGTCGCCCTGGACCACCGGGGTTACGAGGTGCTGCCGCTGCTGCCCGCCACCGAGACCATCGGCAGCGACTACGCCCTGCACCACGCCATGGTGCACGCGAAGATGCCCGGCGTCGTCCACAACCGCCACATCGTCAACTACTACACGCCCGAGCGCCGCACCGACGCGGGCTTCGTCGCATACCAGATGCGGTTCGTCAAGTTCCTGCTGTCGATGCTGTACCTGTACCCGGTCTACGGCCAGATGATCGACCTCGGGCGCGGCATGATGGACGAGCGCAACGTGCTGCGGGTCGAGCCGATCCTGGAGCTGGTGCGCGGCACCTTCGACTGGGACCGCTCCGGGAACGAGCACTGCCTGGACGTCCTGGACGGCTGCTACCGCAAGCTCGGCGGCAAGTACGCCGGGATCGCCGACCTCGTCGCCGAGCGGCGGCAGGAACTGCTGGACGAGGCGCAGGCGGACGCGGAGCTCTGGGCGCTGCTGATCGAGAACTGGGCGCCGATGGTGGCCGCCGCGCGTGCGAACGGGCTCGGGACCGTCGCGTCCGCTTCCCAGGTGCCGTCCGCGTGAGCGAGGACTTCCGCATCCGCCTGCTCGCCGACGGCGACTGGGACGCCGTGATCGCCCTGGAGCACGACGCCTACGCCGCCGACGGCCTCTCCGAGGGCGGGGAGGCGCTGCGCTCGCGCGGGAGCGCCTCGCCGGGGACGTGCTTCGTCCTGGAGCGGGACGGCGTCGTGCACGGCTACCTGCTGAGCCTGCCGTACCCGCCGCTGCGCTGCCCGGACCTGACGCGGCCGGAGGCGGAGGCCTTCGCCTCCGAGAACCTGCACGTGCACGACCTGGTGATCGCCGAGGAACTGCGCGGGCGGGAGGTGGCGCTGGGCTTCATGCGGCACTTCCAGCGGGAGGCGGACGCCCAGGGGTACCGGACCATCTCGATGGTCGCGGTGCGCGGCGCGGACATCCTGCTGCGGCTGCTCGGCTACCGGGGCCACCGGGAGGTGGCGGTGCCGGAGTGCTACGGGCGGCGGGCGGTGTACATGTCGAGGCCCGTCGCTCCGGCTGTGCCTACGGGCCGACCTGCGGGCCGACCTGCGGGCTGACCTGCGGGCTGACCTGCGGTGCCTCCCGGGCATCCTTCACTCGTTCGGCCCAGCTCGAACGGTGGTTCGCACTCCAACGGGTGATCCTGGTGGCGGGCTGCGTCCGTACGCGGCCCGCCCGCAGGAGCAGCACCCGGACACGCCCGAGGGAGAGCGCATGAAGGCCGCCGTCGTCCACGACTTCACCGCACCGCTGACCATCGAGGACCGGCCCGTCCCCGAGCCCGCCGGCCACCAGGTCCGCGTCCGGCTGGAGGCCTCCGGGCTCTGCCACACCGACATCCACGCCGCCCACGGCGACTGGCCGGTCAAGCCCAGCCCGCCGTTCGTCCCCGGCCACGAGGGCGTCGGCATCGTCGAGGCCGTCGGCCCGCAGGCGCGCCACGTCCGGATCGGCGAACGCGTCGCCATCCCCTGGCTCGCCGACGCCTGCGGGCGCTGCGACCAGTGCGTCTCCGGCTGGGAGACCCTCTGCCTCCAGCAGCACAACAGCGGCTACTCCGTGGACGGCGCCTACGCCGAGTACGCGCTGGCGCACGGCGACTACGTCGTCCCCGTCCCCGACGGCCTCGACCCGCTCGACGCCGCCCCGCTCTCCTGCGCCGGCGTCACCACCTACAAGGCGCTCAAGGTCTCCGGCGCCCGCCCCGGCACCCGGGTCCTCGTCTCCGGCATCGGCGGCCTCGGCCACCTCGCCCTCCAGTACGCCCGGATCAGCGGCGCCGAGACCATCGCCGTCGACGTGACGGACGACAAGCTCGCCCTCGCCCGCGAACTCGGCGCCGACCACGTCCTCGACGCCCGCACCCAGGACGTCGCCGCCGAGGTCCAGGCCCTCGGCGGCGCCCACGCGGCGATCGCCCTCGCCGTCAGCAACGCCTCCTTCCAGGCCGCGTACGGCGCCCTGCGGCGCGGCGGCACCCTCGTCCTTGTCGCGCTCCCGGCCGGCGGCAAGCTCGAACTGCCCGTGTTCGAGACGGTGTTGAACGGCACCAAGGTGATCGGCTCGATCGTCGGCACCCGGGAGGACCTCGCCGAGGTGTTCCGGCTGCACGCGCTCGGCCGGACGCGGGTGATCCGCGAGACCCGGCGGCTGGAGGAGGTCAACGCCTGCTTCGACGAGGTGCTCTCCGGCAAGGTCTCGGCCCGGCTGGTGTTCGACCTGCGGTAGGCGGTCGAAAACCGGAGGCGGCGACGGTGTGCGGGCGGGCATGATGCCCGCTCGCCCTGCTCGACCTCGGTCGGGGCCGCCCTGAGTGGGCGCTCGCGCTGCCGGTGGCGGTGATGGCCGCCCTGATCCGCCAACCCTGATCCGAAAGCACACGGCCGTCAGATCGCGGCGATGCTCCCCGGTGCCCGCTCGGCGCGGCTGAGGGCGCGCAGCACGTCCACCGGGCCGTGGCGCCACACGGCGAGGCGGGCGAGCAGGCCGACCACGGACTCGGTGGCCTCCGGCGGGAACTCCGGGGTCTCGATGCCGACGCTGACGGCCAAGTCGTCGCTGTGGACGGCCAGTTCCATCGTCCGGGTGATCAGCAGGTCGTCGATGGTGAGCGTGTAGGCGCTCCAGAACGGCAGCCGGACCGGCCGGGCCCCGTCCTCCTTCGCCAGCGCCACCGTCAGCTCCGCGAGCGCGGCGGCGACCTGCTCGGCCAGCGCGGCGGGCCCCGGGGCCGCGATCCGCTCGCCGCCCTCGCGGAGTTGGACGTTGATCTCCGCGTCGAGGTCGGCGCCGACCCACTTCGCCCGCTGGTAGTGCCCGAGCAGGGGCACCGTCTCCTCCACCGGCAGCGGCCCGACCAGGGTCGGGGGCACGCACAGGATCTGGTACGCGAGGTGGCCCGCGAGGCCGCCGACGGTGAACTCGGCGAGCGCACTGGGCTGTTGCCAGGCAGCCGCGACCTCCGGGCGGTGCAGCAGCTGTTCGGCCGTACGGGCCATGGCGAGGAAGTCGTCCTGGGCAGCGGTCATGCGCAGCACGCTACCGGTCAGCGCGCCGCCGCGGCGATGAGTGTCGCGGCCGCCGCGCGGGCGTGCCGGGCGGCGGACGGGTCACCGCTGATGGCGGCGGTGGCGATGGCGCCGTCGACCAGGAGGAGCAGCTGGTCGGCCAGCGCCGACGGGTCGTCGACGCGCGGCAGGTCGCTCACGAGGTCGGCGACGTAGGCGCGGACGGCGCTCTTGTGGTCGCGGGCGGCGGCGGCCACGCCGTCCGAGGTGGCGCCGAGTTCGCCGAAGGAGTTGATGAAGGCGCAGCCCCGGTAGCCGGGGGCGGAGAACCAGGCGTGCAGCCAGTCGAACACGGCGAGCGGCGCGGCCTCCGCCGTTCCGGCGCGCCGGGCGACGTGGTCGGCGAGGTCGGCGCGCCAGCGCTCGTCGCGGCGGCGCAGGTAGCCCTCGACCAGTTCGCCCTTGGAGGGGAAGCACTGGTAGAGCCGCTTGAGCGAGACCCCGGAGGCGGCGCGGATCTCGTCCATGCCCACGGCCTGGACCCCGCGTTCGTAGAACAGCCGCTCGGCGGCGTCCAGCAGCCGCACCCGGGCTTCCTTCTGCTCCACAGCGCCTCCCACTGGCATCGAGAACGGTCGTTCTCTAGAGTATCGGACAGCGGGAGAACGCTCGTTCTCCCAACCGTCCGCGAAGGAGCCCGCCATGGCACCGCACCCGCCGTTCGACGAGGAGACCGCCCGCCGGAAGGTCCAGGCCGCCGAGGACGCCTGGAACAGCCGCGACCCCGAACGCGTCGCCCTCGCCTACACCGAGGACTCCGTCTGGCGGAACCGGGACCGGTTCGTCACCGGCCGGGAGGAGATCACGGCCTTCCTCCACGAGAAGTGGGCCCGGGAGCGCGACTACGCCCTCCGCAAGGAGCTCTGGGGCTTCCGGGGCCACCGCATGGCGGTGCGCTTCCAGTACGAGTACCGCGACGCGGACGGCCAGTGGTGGCGGGCCTACGGCAACGAGCTGTGGGAGTTCGACGAGGAGGGCCTGATGCGCCGCCGGGAGGCGAGCATCAACGAGCGCGCCATCGCCCCCGAGCAGCGCCGCATCTTCGGCCCGCGCCCGGAGAGCGAGCAGGGGGCGCCCCTGCCGATCGAATAGCGCTACGCGGCGTAGGTGGAGATCAGGCGCGCCAGGTGGCGCCCGGCGAGGTGGAGGGGCTCCTCACTGCGCGCCACCTGGGCGGAGAGTTCCGCACCCTCGAGGGCGTTGATGACGGTGGCGGCGAGGTCCGCGGCGTCCTCGGGGGCGATGCCGGAGGCGTGCAGGTGCTCCGCCACGATGGCGCGCCAGTGGGCGAAGGCCTCGGCGACGGCCTCCTCGATCACTGGGGCGCGGCCCACCGTCTCCAGGGCCGTGGTGATGACCGGGCAGCCGTCCTGCCAGTCGGAGGCGCGCAGTTCGCGCGCGAGCAGGGCCGTGCAGGCGGCGACGGCCTCGGCCGGGCCCTCGGCGGAGGCGAGCCCGGCGCGCAGGATCACGGCGAACTCCTCGTCGCCGTGGCGGATGGCCTCGGCGGCCAACTCCTGCTTGCCGCCCGGGAAGAAGTGGTAGACGGAGCCGAGCGTGGCGCCGGCCTCGCGGGAGATCTGCTTGATCCCGGTGCCCTCGTACCCCTGGCGCTGCAGCAGCCGGGAGGTGGCCCGGACGATCCGCTCGCGGGTTCCGGCGACGGCCTCGGTCTTCTCGGGGGTGCTCACGGCCCCGATCCTAGCGGGAATTGAGTAGAGCGTTCGTTCCAGAGCTGTGCTAGCTTCGCTCCCGGCGCTGAATAGAGCGTTCGTTCTAGTCAATTCCCGGGGAGGGGTTTCTCGCATGCAGCAGTCGAAGGCGTCCGTGACGGTGATCGGGCTCGGCCCGATGGGGCAGGCCATGGCCGGGGCGTTCCTGGACGCCGGGCACGCCGTCACGGTGTGGAACCGCACCGCCGCGAGGGCGGACGAACTGGTGGCCAGGGGTGCGGAGTTGGCGGCCGACGCGGAGGCGGCGGTGGCGGCCAACGAGCTGGTGGTGCTCAGCCTCACCGACTACGACGCGGTGTTCGCCGTGCTGGAGTCGGTGGAGGCCGCGGTGGCCGGCCGGGTGTTCGCCAACCTCAGCTCGGACACCCCCGAGCGGGCCCGCCGGGCCGCCCGCTGGCTCGCCGAGCGCGGGGCGGCGCAGCTGACGGGCGGGGTGCAGGTGCCGCCCTCGGGGATCGGTAGCCCGGAGTCGTCGACCTTCTACAGCGGCCCGGTGGAGGCGTTCCAGCGGCACCGGGCCGCGCTGGAGGTGCTGACCGGCGCCGACTACCGGGGGGACGACCCGGGGCTGGCGCAGCTGTACTACCAGATCCAGATGGACCTGTTCTGGTCCTCGATGAGCGGCTACCTGCACGCCACGGCCGTCGCCGAGGCCAACGGGATCTCGGCGGAGCAGTTCCGGCCGTACGCCGTCTCCACGGCCTCGCTGGTGCCGGGGATGATCGAGTTCTACGCGCCCCGGATCGCGGCCGGGAACCACGCGGGCGACGTGGACCGGATGGCGATGGTGCTCGCGAGCATCGACCACGTCCGGCACACGGCCGAGGCCTCCGGCGTGGACGGCGCGATCCCGGCCGTGCTCGCCGAGACGGTCCGCCGGGCCGTCGAGGCGGGGGACGGCGCGTCGAGCCTGACCAGCCTGGTGGGGCGCTTCCGCAAGGCGTAGCCGGGCCAGGGGCGGGGCGGCCCGTACGGCCCACGGCCCACGGGCCACTCCCGCCCCGCCGCCTGTTTCAGTTCCGTCTCCATCGAGGCCGGGCTGCGTACGAACCGGGCGGTCGTCCGGGATCGTGGACGGCAACGGCTGGTGCGGCAAGGGGGAGCTGCCATGGGGGACGATCAGAGTCTGGCGCCGGAGGCGAAGGGCGGGCCGGCCGAACCAACCGATCCTCCGACCGTCCACCTCAGAACCGCCGATCAGTCCACGGTCCACCTGCGGATCGCCGGGGCGGCCGTCGCCCAGCGCGGCGCCAACCTCCCGATCCTCACGGCCCTGGCCCTCGTCCTCGTCGCCGCCCTGATCGCGATCGGCGTCCGCCTCAGCTCACACCCGGTGCTGGACCCCGGTCTCGCCCGCGACAACCACTCCCTGCGCGAGCCCGCGCGGCTCCGTGCCCTCCTCCCGGGCATCTCCACGTTCCCGAACGACCTCTGGCAGGTGGAGTCCGGACCGGTCACCGGCGTGGCCGGCGACGGGAGGCCCTGCCTCCTGCCGGAGGCCACGAACGGCTGCACGGGCCAACTGTCCTACGCCACCGAGACGTTCCGCTCGGGGGGAGGGCGGAGCCTGCAGTTCTCCGTGATCGCCTACGACTCCCCGCAGACCGCCGGCCGCGCCTTCGCCACTCTCCGCGACCACCCCGGCGCGACCATCGTGCCGAGCAGAGAGCCGTCCAGCGGCGCGAACGCCGGGGCGTCCACCGCCGCCGTCCCGCACCTCGGCGACGAGAGCGCCCTCGTGTCCTTCGGCATGGACGGCGCGGACGGCGCGGAAGCCCTCCTCCGCATGGCCGACCTCCTGATCGACGTCCGCTCCCCCAACAGGTCCTTGTCCGGCCCCCTGCTGGCCGCCTTCGCCCTGAGCATCGCCCAGGGCGTCGGCCAGGGCCAGACGGGTGACCACACGTAACGGACGGGCCGTCAGCCCTTCTCCGGGCACGCCGGCACCGCCCGCACCCGCCGGTTGCCGTTGTCGTCGTCGGTGAGCCCGAGCTCGCCGAACATCGAGGTGGTGTACTCGCCGATCGCGCTGTCGCCGAGGAACAGCTGAGCGGCGATGGCCTGGCCGGAGAGCCCCTCCGCCATCAGCCCGAGCACCTCCAACCCGCGCCCGGTGGCGCCGCCGTGCAGGCGCGCAGGAATCCGGCGCCGGTCCTGCCGGCCATCCGTCGGGCTGCCGCATGCGTCCCCGCCTCCGTTCGTCCGTCGGTCCCCCTGTGCACCGCCCGGGGGCGGGCCGTCACGACGATCATCCCGGACCTGTGGCCAGGCCCACCGGATCGTGCGCCCAGGCCCCGACCTGCGGCCTCCCCCGAATGCGTGTATCGCTCTCTTGACTGTCGTCACGAGCGCGCCATACTGGCCTCACTCCCGCTCGCACGATGAGGTGCCCGCCCATGGAGCTGTCGCCCTCCGCACATGTGGACACGTTCTGCCGAGACCATCTGCCGCCCTTCGACCAGTGGCCCGAACTCCTGCTGGACCAGCCAGAGCTGGACCGACCGGAGCCGGCCTACCCGGAGCGCCTCAACTGCGCCCGGGCCCTGCTGGACGACACCATCGAGCGCCTCGGCCCCGACCGCCGCTGCCTGCTCACCCCCACCACCGCCTGGACGTACGGCGAACTGCGCGACCACGCCGACCGGATCGCCCGCGTCCTGACCGGCCGCCTGGGCCTCGTCCCCGGCAACCGGGTGCTACTGCGCGGCCCCAATACCCCCTACCTGGCGGCCTGTTGGCTCGCCGTGCTGAAGGCCGGCGGCGTGGTGGTCACCACCGTCCCGCTGCTGCGCTCCGCCGAGCTCACCGAGCTGCACGCCGTCGCCCGGCCCTCCGTCGCCCTGTGCGACCACCGCTTCCTGGAGGAGTTGCGGCGCGCCGACACCCCCGGGCTGCGCGTCCTGCCGTACGGCGGCCCGGGCCCCGAGGACCTCACCGCCCTCGCCGCCGCCGAACCCCCCGGCTTCGAGGCCGTCGCCACCGCCGCCGACGACGTGGCCCTGATCGCCTTCACCTCCGGCACCACCGGCCGCCCCAAGGCCACCCTGCACTTCCACCGGGACGTGCTGGCCATCGCCGACACCTTCTCCCGCCACCTGCTGCGCCCCACCCCCGAGGACCTGTTCGCCGGCACCCCGCCGCTCGGCTTCACCTTCGGCCTCGGCGGCCTGCTCGTCTTCCCGCTGCGGGCCGGAGCCGCCGGCCTGCTGCTGGAGCAGGCCACCCCCGAGCAGCTCACCGAGCAGGTGCGACTCCAGGGCGTCAGCGTCCTGTTCACCGCACCCACCGCCTACCGGGCGATCCTCGCCGCCGGGCTCGCCGACCGCCTCGCCGGGGTCCGCTGCTGCGTCTCGGCCGGGGAGCCGCTGCCCGCCGCCGTCCAGGAGGCCTTCCACGCGGCCACCGGCAAGCGGCTGATCGACGGCATCGGCGCCACCGAGCTGCTGCACGTGTTCATCTCGGCTGCCGGGGAGGACATCCGCCCCGGCGCCACCGGCCGCCCCGTCCCCGGCTTCCGGGCGGCGATCCTGGACGAGCGCGGCGAGCCCGTGCCGGACGGCACGCCCGGTCTGCTCGCCGTCAAGGGCCCGACCGGCTGCCGCTACCTGGACGACGACCGGCAACTCGCGTACGTGCGCCACGGCTGGAACCTCACCGGGGACACCTACGTCCGGGACGCCGACGGCTACTTCTGGTACCGGGCCCGCAACGACGACATGATCGTCTCCGCCGGGTACAACATCGCCGGCCCCGAGGTCGAGCAGGCCCTCGCCGCCCACCCCGACGTCGCCGACTGCGCGGTGGTCGGCGCCCCGGACGAGCTGCGCGGCGCCGTGGTCAAGGCGTACGTGGTGCTGCGCCCGGGCGCGGCCGCCGGGCCGGAGGCCGTCCGGGCGCTGCAGGAGCACGTGAAGGCCGTCATCGCGCCCTACAAGTACCCGCGCGCGGTGGAGTTCGTCGAGGAGCTGCCGCGCACGGCCACCGGCAAGCTGCACCGCGCCGAACTGCGCCGCCGGGCCGCCGCGGGACCGCCCGGCCCGCGCCCCGGCCCGGCCGGCGTGGCGATCGAGCGCCGGGTCGAGTGGTCCGACACCGACGCCGCCGGGCACTACCACTTCTCCGCCGTCCAGCGCTGGGCCGAGGCCGCCGAGGCCACGCTGCTGCGCCGCCTGGGCCTGGCGGAGCTGTTCGGCCGCATCCCCCGGGTGCACTTCGAGGCGGACTACCGCGAGCGCCTCTGGTTCGGGGACGTCGTGCGCACCGAGCTGCGGGTGGTCCGGGTCGGCGGTGCCTCGCTGCACTACGCCTTCGAGGTGCACGGCCCGAACGGCCTGGCCGCCGCCGGGCGGATGTCGGTGGTGCACGCCTCCCCGCACGGCAAGGGCGCCGAGCCCTGGCCCGAGCCCGTGCGCCGGGCCCTGTCCGAGGCCGGGCCGCAGGCCGAGGAGGTGCTGCGGTGACGCGCGTCGCGGTGATCGGCGCGGGCCCCGGCGGGCTCTACTTCGCCGCGCTGGCCCGCCAGTTGGACCCGTCCCGGGAGGTCGTCGTCTTCGAACGGGAGGCCCGGGAGGCCGAGTCCGGCTTCGGCGTGGTGTTCTCCGACGAGACGCTGGACGGCATCGCCCGGGCCGATCCCCGCGTCTTCGCCGCCATCGGCGCCGAGTTCGCGCGCTGGAGCGACATCGACGTCCGCTACGCGGGCACGGTGCGCACCAGCGGCGGGCACGGCTTCGCCGCCCTGGACCGCAACCGGCTGCGCGCCATCCTCCAGGACCGCTGCGCGGAGCTGGCCGTCGACGTCCGCTACCGCACGCCCGCCCCGCCCGTCGCCGAACTCGCCGCCGCCTACGACCTGGTGGTGGCCGCCGACGGCATCCACTCCGCGACCCGGGCCGCCCTCGCCGAGGCCTTCCGCCCCGAGCTGGACGAGCGGCGCAGCCGCTACATCTGGCTGGCCACCGACCTCCCGCTGGAGGCCTTCACCTTCATCGTGGAGCGCTTCGACTTCGGCACCGTCCAGGTCCACGCCTACCCGTACAGCGCCGACCGCTCGACCTTCATCGTCGAACTCGCCGAGGAGGACTGGCGCCGCGCGGGCTTCGAGGCCCTGGCCACACGGGAGTTGGCGCGCGGCGAGAGCGACACGGCGAGCGTGGCGCGCTGCGCCGAGCTGCTCGCCCCGCACCTCGACGGCCACCGGCTGATCCCCAGCGCCTCCCGCTGGATCCGCTTCACCACCGTGCGCAACGCCCGCTGGCACCACCGCAACGTGGTGCTGCTCGGCGACGCCGCGCACTCCGCGCACTTCTCGATCGGATCCGGCACCAAGCTCGCCCTGGAGGACGCCCTCGCCCTGGCCGCCTCCCTCGCCGAACAGGCCGACCTGGAGCGGGCGTTGGAGGCGTACGAGGCGGAGCGCCGGCCCGTCGTGGAGTCCACCCAGCGCGCCGCGCAGGCCAGCCTGGAGTGGTTCGAGACGGTCGGGCGGCGCACCGGCCAGGGCGCCGACCAGTTCGCCTTCAACCTGCTGACCCGCAGCCGCCGCGTCACCCACGCCAACCTGCGCGAGCGCGACCGGGCCTTCGTCGACGCGGTGGAGGCCGCCGTCGGCGGCACGCCCGGGGTGCCGCCGATGTTCCGGCCGCTGAAACTGGGCGCTCTGGAGCTGCGCAATCGCGTGGTCGTGCCGCCGCTGGCCACCTTCACCTCGCCGGACGCGCTGCCCAGCGCCTTCGACCGGGCCCAGCTGACCGGGCTCGCCCTCGGCGGCGCCGCCCTGGTGATCGCCGGGCTCACGGCCGTCACCCCCGCAGGCCGGGCCACCGACCACTGCCCCGGCCTCTGGAACGACCACCAGGAGGCCGCCTGGCGCGAACTCCTCACCGCCGTACGGGAGGTGAGCGACACCCCGCTCGGCCTCCAGCTCACCCACGCGGGCCGCCGCGGCGCCACCGCCCCTCCCGGCCCGGACGGCATCGGCCTCCCCCTGCCCGGGGGATGGCCGCTGCTCGCCCCCTCCCCCCTGCCCTGGGCCGACGGGTACGCCACCCCGCAGGCCGCCACCTCCGACCAACTCGCCGCCGTCACAGCGGACTTCGCGGCCTCCGCCGAACGCGCCGCCCGCTCCGGATTCGACGTGCTGGAGCTCCAGTTCGGCCACGGCCACCTGCTCTCCTCCTTCCTCTCCCCGCTCACCAACCGCCGCACCGACCGCTACGGCGGCCCCCTCGCCCACCGCCTGCGGCTGCCGCTGGAGGTCCTCGCCGCCGTCCGCGCCGCCTGGCCCGCCGGGCGGCCCCTGCTGGTGCGGGTCTCCGCGAGCGACTGGGCCCCCGGCGGCACCACCGAGGCCGAGGCCGTGGCGATCTGCCGCGCCCTCGGCGAGGCCGGGGCGGACGCGGTGGACGTCTCCACCGGCGAGGTCGTCGCACACCAGCGGCCCCCGTACGGGCGCGGCTACCAGACGCCCTTCGCCGAGCTGGTCCGCGCCGCCACCGGCCTGCCGACCGTCGCCGTCGGCGCGATCTCCAGTCACGAGGACGCCAACTCCGTCCTGCTGGCCGGGCGCGCCGACCTCGTCGCCGTCGGCCGCGCCCACCTGTACGACCCGCTGTGGACGCTGCACGCCGCCGCCGAGCAGGGCTACCGCGGCCCGGCCGCGCCCTGGCCCCGCCCCTGGGCGGCGGGCAGCCGCAAGCCGCCCGGCCCGGGCGCCGACCGCGTCCCCCCGCGCCTGCACCTGCTGCGCGAGCCCGCCCCGCCCGTCCACCGCCGCTGGCACCCGACCGCACCCGAGGAGTGAGCGCACCGTGCTGGACCTCCCCCGCTTCACCGCCGCCGCCGTCCAGGCCTGCCCCGTCTACCTCGACCCGGCGGCCACCGTCGACAAGGCCGTCTCCCTCGTCCACGAGGCCGCCCGGGGCGGCGCCTCCCTCGTCGTCCTCCCCGAGGTCTTCGTCCCCGGGTACCCGTACTGGAACTGGACGATGAACCCCGTCCAGGGCTCGCCCTGGTACGAGCGCCTCTACCGCGCCTCCGTGGACGTGCCGGGCCCGTACACCGACGCCCTGTGCGCCGCCGCCCGCCGGGCCGGGGTGGTCGTGGTGATCGGCGTCAACGAGCGCGGCCGGAACAGCCTCGGGGTGCTCTACAACACCCTGCTGATCATCGGCGACGACGGCCGGCTCCTCGCCGCCCACCGCAAACTCGTCCCGACCTGGGCCGAAAAGCTCACCTGGACCCAGGGCGACGGCAGCACCCTGCGCGTCCACCGCACGAGCGTCGGCCCGCTCGGCGCCCTGGCCTGCGGCGAGAACACCAACCCGCTGGCCCGCTTCACCCTGATGGCGCAGGGCGAACTCGTCCACGCCGCCTGCTACATCGCCCTGCCGGTGGGCCCCGAGGACTACGACATGGCGGAGGCCATCACCCTGCGCACGGCGGCCCACTGCTTCGAGGGCAAGCTGTTCACGGTGGTCTCCTGCTCCAGGATCTCCCCCGAGATCGCCGACCTGATCGCCGGTGACGACCCGCAGCTGCGCAAGCAACTCGCCCGCCCCCGCTCCGCGTTGTCCGGAGTCTTCGGCCCGGACGGCCGCCCGGTCACGGAGCCGCTGGTGGACGAGGAGGGCATCGTCTACGCCGAGATCGACCTCGGCCGCTGCGTCCAGCCCAAGCAGATGCACGACATCGTCGGCCACTACAACCGCTTCGACGTCTTCCGGCTGCACGTGGACGACCGCCCGCTGCGGCCCCTGGTGTTCCCCGAGGAGCAGTCATGAGCAGCACGTCACCGTTCGACGACGACCGGATCGGCCGGGCCCGCGTCGGCGAGAGCCCCGAACTCCTCGCCTACTACGAGGAGTTGGCCGAGCACCAGGCCGGCGCCCTGTGGACGGTCGCCAACGAGATCGAGCCCTGGTACCCACAGCCGAAGTCCGTCCCCGTGCTCTGGCGCTACACCGACCTGCGCCCCCTGGTCCGCAAGGCCCTGCCCCTGGTGAAGGCCGACGACGCCGGGCGCCGGGTGGTGATGCTCGTCAACCCCGGCCGCCGCGAACTCAGCGCCGCCGTCGGCCTGTTGTACACCGGCCTGCAGATCATGGGCCCCGGCGAGGCGATGACGGCGCACCGCCACCAGGCCGCCGCCCTGCGCTTCGTCCACGAGGGCGTCGGCGCCTGGACGGTCGTGGACGGCCAGAAGCTCAAGGTCGGCCCGCGCGACTTCGCCATCACCCCCAACGGCACCTGGCACGAGCACGGCAACGAGTCCGAGGACGAGCCGGTCATCTGGCAGGACGGCCTGGACATCCCGCTGGTCAACACCCTGGACGCCAACTTCTACGAGGTCCACCCCGACCTCTACCAGCGCCCCGGGCCGGTGGTGAACTCCTCGCTGCTCAGCCACGGCGGCAACCTGCTCCCGTACGGCGTCGAGAAGTGGACCCGCCCCTACTCGCCGCTGCTCGGCTGGCCCTGGGAGCCCAGCTACGAGGCGCTGCGCAGCCTCGCCCGCGCGAGCGAGGGCTCGCCCTACGACGGCGTGATCATGGAGTACACCAACCCCGTCACCGGCGGCCCGGTGATGCCGACCATGGGCGCCCACCTGCAACTGCTGCGCCCCGGCCAGGCCACCCTCGCCCACCGGCACACCGGCTCGGTGGCCTACACGGCCGCCCAGGGGCACGGCGTCTCGGTGATCGCCGGGCAGCGCTTCGAGTGGACCCGCGGGGACGTCTTCGTCGTCCCCGCCTGGGCCTGGCACGAGCACGAGAACCTCGACCGGGGCGAGGACGCCTGCCTGTTCTCCTTCCACGACTTCCCGGTGATGCACTCCCTCGGCCTGTACCGCGAGGAGGCCCACCCCGACGGCCGCCAGACCACGACCGGTTAGGAACCCCCCGATGGACCTGCTCACCTTCCTCGCCGACGGCGACGACACCCCGCGCCTCGGTGCCCGGACCGGCACCGACCGCCTCGCCGACCTGACCGCCCTCGCCCGGGCCGCCGGGGCCGAACTCCCGCCCGACCTCCTCGGGTTGATCCGCGCCGGACGGCCCGCCCTGGCCACCGCCCGGGAGCTGCTCGCCGCCTCCCCGCCGACCCGTCCGCTCGCCGAGGTGTCGCTCCTCGCCCCGCTGCGCCCCGGAAAGATCGTCGGCGTCGGCCTCAACTACGTGGAGCACGTGGCCGAATCGCACCGCACCCTGGACACCGGACGCGAACTCCCCGACCGCCCCGTCCTGTTCGGCAAGCCCTCCACCGCCGTCACCGGCCCCGGCGGCCCGATCCCCCACAACGCCGACCTCACCGAGCAGCTCGACTGGGAGTGCGAACTCGCCGTGGTGATCGGCGAACCCGCCCACCGGGTCACCGAGGCCGACGCCCTGCGGCACGTCTTCGGCTACAGCATCGTCAACGACATCAGCGCCCGCGACCAGCGCCGCTCCGGCCAGTGGTTCTTCTCCAAGGGCCAGGACGGCTACGCCCCCTTCGGCCCCGTCGTGGTCACCGCCGACGAGATCCCCGACCCGCAGGGCCTCGACCTCTCGCTCACCGTCAACGGCGAGACGCGCCAGAGCTCCAACACCCGCCACATGCTCTTCCCCGTCGCCCGGCTGATCGCCGACATCTCCTCCGGGATGACCCTGGAGCCCGGCGACGTGATCGCCACCGGCTCCCCCTCCGGCGTCGGTGCGGGCATGGTCCCGCAGCAGTTCCTCCAGCCGGGGGACGTGGTCGCGGCGACGATCGAGCGCATCGGCACCCTCGCCAACCCCGTGATCGACGCCCGCTGAGACCGACCGCCGAGACCGACCGCCGAGACCGCCCGGTCCGCACCCAGCCGAAGGGAAGCCCCGCCATGCCGCCCGCCTACCGCATCGGCCAGATCGTCCCCAGCTCCAACGTCACCATGGAGACCGAGGTCCCCGCCCTGCTGCGCGCCCGCGAGGCCGTCGCCCCCGAGCGCTTCACCTTCCACTCCAGCCGGATGCGGATGACCAGGGTCACCCCCGAGCAACTGCGCGCCATGGACGCCGAGTCGGACCGCTGCGCCGTCGAGCTCTCCGACGCCAGGGTGGACGTGCTCGGCTACGCCTGCCTCGTCGCCGTGATGGCCACCGGCCCCGGCTACCACCGCGAGGCCGAACGGCGGCTGCACCGGCGCACCGTCGACAACGGCGCCGCCGCACCCGTGGTCACCAGCGCGGGAGCCCTCGTCGCCGGACTGCACACCCTCGGCGCCCGCAGGGTCGCCATGGTCACCCCCTACCTGCGCCCGCTCGCCCGTACGGTCGTCGGCTACCTCGCCGAGGAGGGCATCGAGGTGATCGACCACGCCGCCCTGGAGATCGCCGACAACCTGGACGTGGCCGCGCACGACCCCGCCAAGCTGCCCGGCATCGCCCAGGGCCTCGCCCACACCGGCGCCGACGCCGTGGTGCTCTCCGCCTGCGTCCAACTCCCCTCCCTGTCCGCCGTGGAGGAGGCCGAACAGCTCCTCGGCAAACCGGTCGTCTCGGCCTCGATCTGCACCGCCCACCAACTGCTGCGCGCCCTCGGCCTGCCCGCCTTCGCCCCCGGCGCGGGCCGGCTGCTCTCCGGCGCGTACGCCTGATTCACGTTCGGTTTATGATCACCGGGACCACGGGGAGGAGGGCCCACGCATGCCGCAGGACGCGCCGCAGCCCCGCCCCAGCTCGCTGATCCACACCGTCTACGGCGAGTTCGTGCGCCGCCTGGGCGGCTGGATCTCGATCGCCGACCTCATCGCCCTGATGGCCGAGCTGGACGTCGACGGCCCCGCCGTCCGCTCGGCCATGTCCCGGCTGAAGAAGGCCGGCACCCTCCTCCAGGAGCGCCGCGAGGCCACCGGCTACCGCCTCGCCCCGGCGATGGAGCCGGTCTTCGAAGAGGGCGACCGCCGGATCTTCCGCAGCCTGGAGCCCGCCGACCCGGCCGACGGCTGGGTGGTCGCCGTCTTCTCCGTCCCCGAGTCCGCCCGCGCCCAGCGCCACCAGCTGCGCTCCCGCCTGAGCTGGCTCGGCTTCGGCAACGCCGCCCCCGGTGTCTGGCTGGCGCCCGCCCGGCTGCTGCCGGACGCCCGGCGCCTGCTGGAGCGCCTCGGCCTCAGCCCGTACGTCCATCTGTTCCTCTCCGCCGAGTACGCCGGATTCGCCGATCTCCGTACGGCGGTGGCGAGTTGGTGGGACCTCCCGGCCATCGAGGCCCAGTACGCCGCCTTCGCCGACGCCTGGCGGCCGGTCGCCCGGGCGCTGCCCGGCCGGAGTGAGGCCGAGGCGTTCCGCGCCTACGTGCCGATGCTCACCCAGTGGCGCCGGCTCCCCTACCTGGACCCGGGACTGCCCGAACCGCTGCTGCCCGAGGGCTGGAACGCCGGCGCCGCCCGCGCCGTCTTCACCGAGCTGCACGACGGGCTGGCCGAGCCGAGCCTCCGGTACGTCCAGAAGGTCACCGGACCGCCCCACCCTCAGGAGTCTCCATGACCGACCGGCCCGAGCAGGCCGACCTGCTGATCCGCGCCGCCGCCGTGCACACCCTCACCCCCGGCGAGCCCCCGCGGCGGGCGGTCGCCGTCACCGGCGGCCGGATCACCGCCCTCGCCGCCGACCCCGACGGCCTGGACGCCCTGATCGGGCCCGGCACCGAGGTGGTGGACGCCCCGGAGGCCACCGTCCTGCCCGCCTTCGACGACACCCACACCCATCTGATCCTGGCCGGCCACAGCGTCCACGGCGTCCCCGTCCACCGGGCGCGCGACCTCGCCGGGTTCCTCGACCTGATCCGCGAGCGCGCCGCCCGCACCCCCGCCGGGGAGTGGATCTTCACCACGGTGAACTGGCAGGAGGTGCTGCTGGCCGAGCAACGGATGCCCACCACCGAGGAGTTGGACGCCGTCACCACCGACCACCCGGTGCTGGTGCGCCGGGGCGGCTACAACATGGTGCTCAACTCGCCCGCGCTGCGCCTGGCCGGGATCACCGAGGAGTCGGAGCAGCCGGAGGGCGGCGTGATCGAGCGCGACGCCCGGGGCCGGCTGACCGGCCGCCTGATCAACCGGGCGATCGAGCCGGTCGAGCGGGTACTGCCGCGCCCCGGCCTCGCCGAGCGGATCGAGGGCCTGCGGGCGGCCTCCGCCGCGTACGCCTCCACGGGCGTCGGCACCGTCCGCGACTGCATGGTCCCGGTCGAGGACCTGGACGTCCTGGACGCGGCCCGCGCCGAGGGCGCCCTCTCCGTACGGGTCCGCGCCCTGGTCTCCGGCTTCGCCACCCGGACGCCCGAGGAGGTCGACGCCCTGCTCGACCGGATGGACGCCTGGCGCGCGGCGGGCAAGGACGACGGTCAACTGGCCCTGTGGGGCGTCAAGTTCGGCATCGACGGCGGCTTCGAGGCGGGCGCCCTGGAGGAGCACTACGAGGGGCAGCCCTGCTACCACGGCCGCCTCCTGTGGGAGCCGGACGACCTGGTCACCGCCGTGGACCGGGTGGTCGCCCGCGGCTGGCGGGTCGGCGTGCACGCCTGGGGCGACCGGGGGCTGCGCGTCCTGCTGGACGTCTTCGAGGAGGTCCTCAAGCGCCGCCCGAACCTCGCACCCGGCACCCTGGTGGTCGAGCACGGCGGCCTCGCCCGCGCCGACCAGCGCGCCCGGGCCGTCGCCCTCGGCATCCCGGTGACGGTCCAGCACCCGCTGCTGCACGACGGCGCGCTCACCCTCCAGCGCGCCTGGGGCGAGGAGCGCACCACCGCCGTGTTCCCGCTGCGCGAGTGGCTGGACGAGGGCGCCGACCTCTCCGCCGGCTCGGACTTCCCGATCGGCCCCTACGGCGCGATGCTCTCGGTCTGGGGCATGACCACCCGCGGCACCACGGCCGGGGTCCTCGGCGCCGGGCACGCGATCTCCCGCGAGGAGGCGATCGCCCTGCACACCGTCAACGCCGCCCGCCTGACCGGGGAGAGCGGCCTGCGCGGCTGCCTTCGGCCGGGCGCCCTGGCGGACCTCACGCTCTGGCCGGCCGACCCCCTGGACCTCCCGGCCGAGGAGCTGCACGACCTCAGGCCGCTGCGGACGATCGTGAACGGCCGGACGGTACACACCGCCTGACGGATCGTCAGGCCGCGACCAGTTCCCGCAGGTCGACGCCGTCCCGGTGCAGCGCCCGCAGATCGGCGTGCAGCGTGGACGGCGGCACGACCAGCACGCCGCAGCGCGCCCGGTTCAGGCAGCGCCGCCGCACCGAGCCGCGCAGCAGCCGGTGCGCCGTGCCGCGCACCAGGCCCTGCCGCCCGGTGCTGATCACCAAGAGGTCCCCGGGCCGGTCCGCCAGGGCGGTCAGCACCTCGGCGGGCTCGCCGCGCATCACCATCGGCTCCATCGGCACGCCGATCGGCAGCCCGCCGAACGCCTCCTCCAGCGCGCCGCCGAGCCGGGCGCCGGCCGCCTGCTGCCAGGCGCGCAGCAGCGACGGGCAGGGCCGCGCCCGGTAGTTGCGCTCGCCGCCCACCGGCGTCCAGGCCAGCACCGGCACCAGCACGGCTCCCCGGGCCCGCGCCTCCTCGGCCGCCCGGTGCAGGGCGGTGAGGCTGTGCAGCGAGCCGCTGACTCCGACGATGACGCGCGCGACGTCCGACATGATCCTTCGCTTCCCGGGCCTTCCGATGCCCAACCGATCCAGTCTCTGCGATAACACTCCCATACTCGCAACAGGCCTTCAAATCAAAGTCTCAATCCAAGATTCAGCCTTGCATCACAATGCCCGAGTGCGCCGTCGCCATGTTCGAGCACCTGTTCGATTACAGGCGTACGCTGGCCCCATGCACGGCACCGTCCACCTCCAGCCCTCGCTGTTCGACGACTCCCCGAGCGCCACCGGCATCCACCTGGGCCCGCTCAGCGGCCCACTCACCGGCCCGCTCGCCGGCCCGCGCCGGACGCACCTCGGCGACGGCGCCTGGCTGGACGTCCTGCCCGGCTGGCTCCACGGCGCCGACCAGCTGTTCGAGCAGCTGGCCGCCGAGGTCCCCTGGCGCGCCGAAAGGCGCGAGATGTACGACCGAACGGTCGACGTCCCGCGCCTGCTGGCCTCCTACCCGGCCGACGCCGAGCCCCCGCACCCCGTCCTCGGCGAGGCCCGGCTCGCCCTGAGCCGCCACTACGCCCCCGAACTGCGCGAACCCTTCCGCACCCTCGGCCTCTGCTACTACCGCGACGGCCGCGACAGCGTCGCCTGGCACGGCGACCGGATCGGCCGCGGCGCCCGCGTGGACACCATGGTGGCGATCCTCTCCGTCGGCGAGCCCCGCGTCCTCGCCCTGCGCCCGAGGTCCGGCGGCGCGGCGGTCGTCCGCCGCCCGCTCGGCCACGGGGACCTGGTGGTGATGGGCGGCTCCTGCCAGCGCACCTGGGACCACGCCGTCCCCAAGACCGCACGGCCGGTGGGCCCCCGGATCAGCATCCAGTTCCGCCCGCAGGGGGTGGCCTGAACCTGTCCGAGGGCCCGAAGCCCGTCCGTCAGTCCATCAGTCCGTCAGTCCTTCACCGCTCCCGCCAGCCCCGACACGAGCTTGCGCTGCACCGCGATGAAGAAGATCAGCACCGGCACCGTCATCAGCGTGGACGCCGCCATGATGCCGCCCCAGTCGTTCTCGTCCGGCTTGAAGAACACCAGCAGCGCCGAGGGCAGCGTCTGGTTCTGGGTCGCGCTGATGATGAACGTCTTCGCGAAGACGAAGTCGTTCCAGGCCGCGATGAAGGAGAACACACTGGTCGCCGCCAGCCCGGGCGCCACCAGCGGCAGCAGGATGCGCCACAGGATGCGCGTACGGCTGGCCCCGTCGATCTGCGCCGCCTCCTCGATGGAGACCGGCACGGCGGCGACGAACCCGCGCATCATCCAGATGCCGAACGGCAGCGAGAACGCCAGCTGCACCAGCACCAGCGAGGCCAGGGTGTTCAGCCCGATGCCCGGGGCGAACTGCCCGGCGTCGCGGAACATGAAGAACAGCGGGATGGTCATCGCCTCGACCGGGATCATCTGGGCGATCAGGAACATCACCATGATCGTGGTCCGGAACCGGAACCTGAACCTGGTCACGGCCACCGCCGCCAGGAAGACGACCACCGCCGAGAGCACGACCACCGACAGCGCGACGACCACGCTGTTGAGGAAGTACCGGCCGAAGCCGTCCACGCTGAGCACCTGCCGGAAGCTCTCCAGCGTCGGGTGCGAGGTCCACGGCTTCGGGTCCAGCGACTGCACCTCGCCCTTGGGCTTGAAGGCCGAGAGCACCATCCAGAAGATCGGGAAGGCGGTGACCAGGGCCACGACGATCGCGGAGGAGTTGGCGGCGAGGCGCCACCGGCTACGGGAGTTCACAGCTCGTTCCCCGTCCGTCGCAGGGTGCGGATGTACAAGGCGGTCGGGATCACCAGGATCAGCAGCATGATCACGCCGATCGCCGCGCCCAGCCCGTACTGCGAGGAGGCGAACGCCTTCTGGTACGCGTACACGTTGAGCACGAGGTTCTGGCCGGCGATGCCGCCGCCCGAGGTCATCACGTAGATCTGGGTGAAGACCTTGAAGTCCCAGATCACGGACTGGATCACCACGATGGTCAGGATCGGCCGCAGCATCGGCGCGATGATCCGGCGGAAGGTGGTCCAGGTGCCGGCGCCGTCCAGGGCGGCGGCCTCCAGGACCTCCTCCGGGATGGCCCGGATGCCCGCGTAGAGGGTGACCATCACGAACGGGAAGGAGTGCCAGACCACCACGGCGCCGACGATCAGGAACGCCGTCCACTTGTCGTAGAACCAGTTGAACTCGTGGAAGCCGCTGAGGCCGATCCGCTCCAGCGTGTGGTTGACCAGGCCCAGGTTGGTGTCGAACAGGAAGCTCCACACCGTCGAGCCGGTCATCGCCGGCGCCGCCCAGGCGGCCATCGCCGCCGTGGTCAGCAGCAGCCGGGGCCAGCGGCCGACCTTGGTGAGCAGCACCGCGAGGGTGGCGCCGACGGCCAGGGTGGCGACCACGCAGAACGCGGCGAAACCGATGGTCTGGACGAGGACCGTCCAGAACTGGTCGTCCTCCAGGATCCTGCTGTAGTTCCCGAAGCCGACGAAGGAGGTCGGCGCACCCCCGGAGGCCTGCGCCTGCCCGAAGTCCAGGACGGACAGCAGTCCGAGCTGGTAGATCGGGTAGGCGACCAGCGGGATCAGGATGACCGCGGCCGGCAGGAGCAGCAGCAGCGGTGGCCGGCGGCGCCGGCCGCCCGGGGGAGCGGCCGGCGCCTCACCCCCACGGCGCCCGCGGGAGGAAGGCGGCGCCGTCGGGGCGGTCGTGGTGGGTACGGACACGTGCGGGACCTGCTCTCTTCTCGCGTCGTTCCCCGATCAGTGGGCGGCGAAGGCCGAGTTGATCTGCGTCGCCGCGTCGCCCGAGGCCTTGGCGACGTCGGCCTTGCCGGTGACGACCTGCTGGAGCATGGTCGGGATCACCGACTGCGCGTCGATCTGCGCCCAGGCCTGGTCCAGCGGCACGAACCTCGTCCCGGCCGCGATGGTGTCGGTGAACGGCTTGAGGAACGCGTCCTTGGCCGCGACCTGCCCGCTGACGGACTTGAGCGTCGGCAGGTTGCCCATCGCGTCGTACATCTGGCCCTGGTACGAGGGGCTCGCCAGCAGTTCGGCGAACTCGACGGCCAGCGTGCGGTGCTTGGCCGCCTTCATCACGCCGAGGTTGTTGCCGCCGGCGAAGGCGGGCGCGATCGAGCCGGCCTTCTCGCCGGGCAGCGGCACCACGCCGTACTTGCCCTTGACGGGCCCCGCGTCCACCTTGCTGCGGCTGGAGTTGGGCAGGATCGCCATCGCCGACTTGCCGGCCGCGAACAGGTCGACGGTCTTGCCGCCGGTGAGGTCCGCGCACTGCTGGGCGGGGCAGCCGTCCGCGCCGAACAGGTCGGTGTAGCGCTTGACGCCGGCCTGGGAGGCGGGCGAGTCGATGGCGGCCTTGAACGTGGCGCCGTCCTTGGTGGCAATGTCGCCGCCCGCGTCCCAGACGAACGGGAGCGCGCCGAAGGTGTACTTGCCGCCGACGGCGATGCCGAAGGTGTCCTGGTGCGCGCCGTGGATCTTCTGGGTGGCGGCGACCAGCTCGGCGTACGAGGTGGGCGGGTTGAGCCCGGCCTCGGTGAACAGGTCGGTGCGGTAGTACAGCGCCCGGACGGCGACCCACCAGGGCAGGCCGTACGTCTTCCCGTCGACCACGGCGGTCTTGGCGATCACCGGGTCGAGGTCGGCCTTGTCCTTCCACGTGTCGAGCTGGGCGCCGATCTCGGCCAGGCCGCCGGCGGCGACGTAGCCGGGCAAGTCGGTGTTGCCGAACTCGACCAGGTCGGGGGCGCTGTTGGGGTCGTTGAACGCGCCCTTCATCTTGGCGGCGCGGGCGGCGGCGTCGGTGTCGATGTAGCTGACGTTGACGGTGACGCCCTGGTGGGAGGACTGGAACTCGGTGACGGCCTTGGCGATCACGGCCTCCTTGGCCGCGTTGCCCGCCTCGTTGAAGAGCCAGACCTGCAGCGTGCCGGTCCGGTCGTCGCCGGCCTTGTCGGCGGCCGGTGCGGCGGTGCCGGGGGCGCAGGCGGTGGCGGCCAGGCAGCCGGCGGCGAGCAGGGCGGCGATCGCGGTCCGTCCGGTGAGTCGCATGGGTGGAGACCTCCCCTCCCGACAGTTGCCGCCGAGACGCGCGCCGCAGGGGCCGGGCACGTCGAAGCAGGCCCTGACCGGGGCCGATGGTGGGTGAGTGGTGGGGGTACGACAGGGCGAAGCACGTCGGGTGGGCGGCGTCGCCAGCTCGTGGCAGGGACGTTAAGCGCGCACGATCGACCCCAACAAGAGGGGGTTCGCGAAGTTTTGCACTGCACAACGTTGTATCGAAGATGCGGCGCCGAGACCGCGAAGGGGTACGTTCTGCCGTACCCCCGCACCCTCGCCGCCCGCTCTGCGCGATCTCGAGACAACGGAACGGACCGACCCATGACGGACACGGCGCCCAGGAAGCCCGCGACCGAACGCAACCAGTCCTCCTCGCTGCGCCGCGCGCTCGCCGTCCTCGGCTACGTCCGCGACCACAGCGACGGCCGGGGCGTCCCGCTCGCCCAGCTCGCCGAGGCCCTCGACCTCAACAAGAGCACCGTGCTGAGACTCACCGGCCCGATGCTCGACGAGCACCTGCTCGACCGCGACCGGGAGACCGGCTGGTTCCGCCTCGGCCACGGCTCCCTGCGGCTCGGCCAGGCCTACCTGTCCACCCTCGACCTGCGCAGCGTCGCCGCCGAGCACCTGCGCCGCCTCCAGCGCGAGGCGGGCGAGACCGTTCACCTGACCGTCTGGCAGGCGCCCGGCATCGTCTACCTCGACAAGGTCGAGGACGAGACCAACGTCCGGATGGCCTCCCGGGTCGGCAGCCGCGCCCCCGCGTACTGCACGGCGACGGGCAAGGCGATCCTGGCCTGGCTGCCGGACGAGGCCGTCACCGAGGTGGTCGCGGCCGGCCTGCGCCCGGTCACCGCCTGGACGATCGCGGACGAGCCCCGGCTGCGCGCCGACCTCGCCCGCATCCGCGCCCGGGGGTACTCGATCGACGACCGCGAGAACGAGCCCGAGGTGCGCTGCGTCGCCGCCCCGATCTTCGACCACGCCGGCGAGGTGACGGCGGCGCTCTCCGTCTCCGGCCTGACCTCGCGGATGACGGCCGCCCGGGTCCGTGCCCTCGGCCCGGTGGTCGCCCAGGTCGGCCTGCGGATCTCCCGGGAACTGGGCTCGGACCGCCAGTCGTCCTGATGCCTCACGGGGGAACGCGAACGAGGCCCGGCACCCGCAAGGGCACCGGACCTCGTTCACTTCTTGGAGCGCCAGGCCCGGGTCGCACGGACTCTCCCCACTGAAAGTGGGACGTACTCTGGTAGTACCACTGACGCCTGACCAGGAATGTTCTCCCTGGCGACGGATGAAACACTACCAGCTCCCCCGCCGACTCCTGAAATCAGCCCACGGAGGCGCTCTCCCGTTCCCTTCAGGAGCCGGTACTCAACTCCCGCAGCCCGTGGCCGCGTTCGAGGGCCTCCAGGTCCCGCTGGAGCGCCGGGCGCGGCACCGTCAGGACCGGGCACGTGGCGCGGCGTACGCAGTACGCGGTGACGGACGGACGCAGCAGCCGCGACAGCGCGCCCCGGTCGCGGCCCGCGCCCAGGACGAGGACGTCACCGGGACGGTCCGCGCAGCGGATCAGCGTGTGCCCGGCGTCGCCGCGCACCGCCTGGCAGCGCAGCCGCACGCCCGCGTACCGCCCGGCGAAGGCCTCGTCGAGGGCGCGGCGCAGGCGGGCGACGGCGGCGTCCCGCCCGGCGGTGAGGACGGGCGGGCAGGGGGTGCGGCGGTAGCCGATCTCCTCGGTGGGCGGCGTCCAGCACAGGACGGCGAGCACCTCGACGTCCTCCCGGCGGGCCTGCGCGACGGCGTGGTGGAGCGCCGCGAGGCTGCCGAGCGAGCCGCTGACGCCGACCACGAACCGGCCCTGAGCCGCGTCCACCTCGTCCATGCCGCCCGCCCCGCCTCTCCGCCGCGCCGACCCCACCGGCCCCGACGACCGGCGTGATCCCCCAGCAAAGCGGCCGCCCTCCGCCCCCGCCACGCCCGTTGACACCGCCCTGACGCCGCGCCCGGCGTTCCGTACGGCTCCCTGACACCGGGCGCGACGCCGTACGGCCCCGGCGCCGAGGCACGCCGGGGCCGTACGGGCTCACGGGGTCGACCCGCGGGTCAGCAGGTCTGGTCGACGAGCGAGAACGTGGCGTAGTGGTCGCCGGTGTAGTAGTCCTCCTGGCTGGCCTGCCCGGTGACGATGCGGCGGGCGCCACGGGTCGGGGAGCCCGGGGTGATGACGGTGTACTCGTGGTAGTAGCCGTAGGACTGGCTCGGCAGGACGTGCTCGCGGTTCTGGAAGACCACGCCGTCCTGGGAGTACGGGAACGGCCCGTCGGTGGCGATCAGGTTGAGGGTGTCGTTGGCCTCGGGCGGGAGGGTCGACAGACAGACGGTTCCGCTCACGTCGGCGTGCGCGTCGGTCGCGACGGCGACGGGCGCGAGGGTCATCAGGGTGACGGCGGCGACGGCGGCAGCGCGGGTCTTCCACGCGCGTAGAGTGCGAGTCATGTCCACCAGTGTGGCGAGCCACGGACAACTCCGGAAGCCTCGCGACAACAATTAACCGGCGGGTAACTCGCCTGCCTGACCAGCGACTTGACCAGTATCCCGACCCTCCGGACACCTCCGCCGGAGCCGTCCACGAACCGTCCGCACGCCCCTTGGGTCGACCGTCATCGAACAAGCACTTCTGCCGGTTCCCGTCCCTCGACGCCCTTCTGTCGGCCTGCTCACACCTTCACCGCCCTCCAGGCCACCGCCACCCGCGCCGCATAGAGTTGCGGATCGTCTCGGGACCGGAACGATCACCGACGGGGTGGACATGAGCACGGGCGCAGCAGCGAGCACGTCCCTGACCGCGCACCAGCTGATCGGCCTGCTGGTCGATCCGGGCGCCTTCGAGAGCTGGGACGAACCGCCCGCCGCCCCACCCGCCGACCCCGCGTACGCCGCCTCCCTCGCCCGGGCCCGCGAGCGCACCGGCCTGGACGAGGCCGTCCTCACCGGCCTCGGCCGGATCGACGGCCGCCCGATCGCCCTGGTCGCCTCCGAGTTCGGCTTCCTCGGCGGCTCGATCGGCGTGGCCACGGCCGAGCGGATCACCCGGGCCGTGGAGCGCGCCACCGCCGAGCGCCTGCCGCTGCTCGCCCTGCCCGTCTCCGGCGGCACCCGCATGCAGGAGGGGTCGGCGGCCTTCCTCTGCATGCTGCGCATCACCGCCGCCGTCCAGGCCCACCGGGCGGCCGGCCTCCCCTACCTCACCTATCTGCGCAACCCCACCATGGGCGGCGTCTTCGCCTCCTGGGGCACGCTCGGCCAGCTCGTCCTCGCCGAGCCGGGCGCCCGCCTCGGCTTCCTCGGCCCCCGGGTGTACGAGGAGCTGCGCGGCGTGGAGCTGCCGCCGGACGTGCAGCGGGCGGAGACCCTGGCCGGGCGCGGCCTGGTGGACGCCGTCGTCCCGCCGCAGGAGCTGCGCGAGCTGCTGCGCCGCACCCTCGCCGTCCTCTCCGCCACGCCGCCGCCCTCCCCCACCCGCGTGCCCGCCGTCGAGGCCCAGGGCACCCCCGACGCCTGGGACTCCGTCCGGCGCACCCGCCGCCCCGACCGCCCCGGCACCCGCGAGCTGCTGCGCCGCACCGCCACCGAGCTGGTGCTGCTGGACGCCCCCGGCGGCCGCGCGGGCGCGCTGGTGCGGGCGCTCGCCGTGCTGGGCGGCCGCCCCGTGCTGGTCGTCGGCCAGCAGCGCGGCACCCCGGAGCACGAGCGCCCGTTCACCGCCGCCGACCTGCGGGCCGTGCGCCGTACCGCGCGCCTGGCCGAGCAGCTGGGCCTGCCGCTGGTCACCGTCGTGGACACCTCCGGGGCGGAGCTGTCCGCCGGGGCCGAGCTGGAGGGCATCGCGGTGGAGATCGCGCACTGCCTGACCACCCTGCTCGCCCTGCGCACCCCCGTCCTGGCCGTGCTCCTCGGCCAGGGCTCGGGCGGCGGCGCCCTGGCCCTGCTCCCGGCGGACCGGGTGATCGCCGCCGAGCACGCCTGGCTGGCGCCGCTGCCGCCCGAGGGCGCCTCGGCGATCGTCCACCGGGACGGCGCGCACGCGGCGGAGCTGGCCCGCTCCCAGGGCATCGGGGCGCGGCACCTGGCCGAGGTGGGGCTGGTGGACGAGGTGGTCCCGGAGCCGGCGGACCCGGCCGGGGAGCCGGAGGAGTTCTGCGCCAGGCTGGGCGCGGCCGTCGGCGCCGCCCTCGCCGAGCTCGCGGGCGCCTCCGAGGCCGACCGGCTCACGGCCCGGGCCGCCCGCCACCGCCGCCTCGGCGACCCTCGCTGACTCCCAGTGACGACCGGCGCCCCTGTGGCGCCGGTCTCACCGGACACCCCACGCACAGTTCCGCCCGCCGACCCCCGCGTGACGGAGCCGCGCCGCAAACCGTGAGTGCGCTCACACGCCGATCGCGTCCACGACGCCCGGTAGTGGAACCCCGCCCCGCCGCACCCGCCCGCCCCCGCGCACCCGAAAACGGCCCGTCCGCTCAGCGCCGACAAGGCCGACGCGCTCCGCGATCACCGGGCCTTCGAATCCACGGCGGCCACCGCGCGTACGACGGTGCGTCGTAACGAGGGGGTCTTGGCGGGCGCCGATCCCCTCTGGCAACAATGGCTCCGTCGTCAGCCGCACCGGCACCTGTCCCGCCGGTGAACGGCTTGCTGCCGAGTCACTCCCCGCGACCGTCATGGCCCCTGTCCGGCCACGGTCCAGGGCGGGGCGTGACCCGGCCCAACCCGATTGAGGTCCTGTTCTACATGCCCAGTTTCAAGCTCCGTATGCGTACCTCCGCCGCGATTCTCGCCGGCACCGCCGCCCTGACCGCCCTCGGCGCCGGCGTCCTGCCCGCCACGGCCGCCAGCGCCGCCACCCCGCAGAGCGTCGCCGCGCAGATCGTCCCGGCGGACCAGCTGGCCTCGTTCAGCCAGATCATCACGCACGAGTCCGGCTGGAACGTGACCGCGACCAACCCCAGCTCGGGCGCGTACGGCCTGGCCCAGGCGCTGCCGGGCTCCAAGATGGCCTCGGCCGGCTCGGACTGGCAGACCAACCCGTCCACCCAGATCAAGTGGGCGCTGGACTACATGAACTCCCGCTACGGCAGCCCGAACGCCGCCTGGTCCTTCTGGCAGAACAACCACTGGTACTAAGCCGGCCCACCACCGGCTCACCTGACCACTCCCCGCTCATCCCGGGGGTCGGACAGGGGCCTCCGAGGTGACCCGAGAGGGCCCGGACCGCATCGGTCCGGGCCCTCTCGTGGTCGTGTCACAGCTCCTCGGTCACAGCTCCTCGGTCACAACGTCCAGGTCACAGCGTCCCGTTCACAGCGTCCCGTTCACAGCGCCCCGGTCAGCCCCAGCAGCTCCCGCATCCGCGCGTACTTGGCCGCCAGCCGCTCGGCCGTCGCCGGGGGCAACGCCGCCAGGCGGACGGGGTCGGAGTTGTGCGCCAGGTCGGCGCGCTTGACCAGCAGCGCGCCCGGCGTGGCCAGGATGCGCGCGGTGTACTCCTCGACCGGCTCCTCCGGGCGCCGGGTGAGCGCGTCCACGATCGCCTTGGTCTCCTCCGGCAGGGCGGCGCCGGCCAGCCACTCCCGGCTCAGCCGGTCGTCCTCGACGCTGTCGTGCAGCCAGCCCGCCGCGATCTGCGCCTCGCTGCCGCCGCGCGCCGCCGTCCCGCCCGCCACGGCCGCGATGTGCTCGGCGTACGGGTGGCCGTTCTTGTCCACCTGGCCCTCGTGGGCCCGGCGGGCGAGGGCCTCCACCTCGGTCAGGTTCAGGTAGCGGTCGTCCATCGCCCCATCGTAGGGCCCGTGTCGGACCGTCAGCGGGCGCTTGATTGACTGCCCCGGGCGGGCGATCCCCGCCACCACAGGCGGTCCGTCCGAGCGATCCGAGGATTCCATGCCCACCCTGCATCCCCTGCTGTCCGGCTTCGCCCCGATCTGGGCGCTCACCGGGGTCGGGTACCTGGTCGGGCGCTCCGGGCTGCTGGGGCCGCAGGCGGAGACGGTGCTCAACCGGTTCGTCTTCCACGTGGCGATGCCGGCCGCGCTGTTCCTGATGATCGCCCGCACCCCGCTGGACCGCTTCGCCAACGCCTCCATGTTGGCCTTCGCCGCCGGCACCGCCGTCGCCACGGGCCTCGGGCTCCTCGCCGGGCGCCTGCTGTTCCACCGCAAGTCCGGCGAGCTCGCGATCGGCTCGATGGCCTCCGGGTACGTCAACTCGGCGAACCTCGGCATACCCGTCACGATGCAGGTCCTCGGCGACGCCTCCTTCGTGGCACCGGTGGTGCTGTTCCAGATCCTGCTGGTCACCCCCGCCGTGCTCGCCGTCCTCGACAGCGGCGCGGCCGGCCGCCGCGCCCTGCTCACCCTGCCGGTGCGCAACCCGATCCTGCTGGCCACCGCCCTCGGCGCCGTCGTCTCGGCCGCCGGACTGCACCTGCCCGCCGAGCTCCACCGCTCCGCCGAGCTGCTCGGCGGGGCCGGGGTGCCGACGGCGCTGATCGCGCTGGGCATGTCGCTGCACAACCGCCCGCCCGCGGAAGGCCTTTCGCACCGGGCCGAGACGGCCGTCGTCGTCGCGCTCAAGACCCTCGTCCAGCCGCTGGCCGCCCTCGCCGTCGCCGGGCCCGTCCTGCACCTGCCCCCGCACCAGCTCCTCACGGTGGTGCTGTTCTCCGCGCTCCCCACCGCGCAGAACGTGTACACCTACGCCCGCGAGTACGGGCAGAACCCCGGCCTCGCCCGGGACGCGGTGCTCTGGTCGACGCTGGTCTCGATGGCGACGCTCTCGGTGATCAGCTGGTCCCTCGGGCCCGCGTGAGTGCCGCGCCGTGAGCGCCGTCCGCACAGACCCGTACACGCCCGCACACGCCCGTGCAGACCCGTACAGGCTTCCGCACGACCCGTACAGAAGGCGCGAACCGGCCTGCCGGGCGCGGGGCCGCTGCCATGCTGACGGCCATGAGCCAATCCGACCAGCTCTCCGGCACCCGCCAGTGCGCCTCCTTCGTCGCGCTGCCGAGCGAGGACGTCGACCACTTCAACACCGTCCCGCGCGGCGCGTTCCTGCTCGGCCCCCGGCTGCGCTGCGACCTCGCCCGCGACCACGGGGGCCGGCACTCCGCGCTCCTCCAGGGCGTCGGCTACGACCTGTACTGGGCCTCCTGGCCGGAGTACCTCGTCGAGCTGGGCCCCCGCTGCCCCGTCCTCGGGCCGCACCCGGGCCCCGACCCGGACTTCTGCCTGCTCCACGAGGGCCACCCGGGGCCGCACGCGGGCGAGGACTGGTTCTGACCGGCCGGTCGCGCAGCGGTGTCGTGACGGTGGGTCGCCGACCGCGCCCGTAGCGTGGCCGGATGAGCTCATCCACGGCGGAATCCGGGCCCTCGACCAACGCGGCGCACCTGATGACCTCGGCGGTGGTGTTCACGATCCCCGTCCTCAAGCTCGCCTGGACCCTCGGCGGGGGCGACGCCGCCCGCGACGCTCTGCTGGCGATGGGCCCGGCCAACTGGCTCGACGTCGTCATCGGGATGTTCTTCGCCGAACCGGTGCTCGCCTTCGTCCTGGCCGCCGTCGCCTGCCACTTCACCTACGCCTACCAGGCCGCCCACGGCGGAGCCGCCCGCCACCGGGACCGCGCCCCGGCGGCCACGGCCGCCGCCGCGGCGATCCTCCCGGCAGCGGCGGGCATCGTGGTCGGGGCCTTCAACGGCCTCGGGTGGGGCCTGGCGACGGGCGTCCTCGGGTACGCGATGCGCCTCGGCGTGGTGACGGAGTACCGGACGGGCGGCCGCTCGGCCGAGACCGGGCACCGCACCGGGCGGCCCGCGACCACGCTCCCGACCCGGGCCGCCGCGGCGATCCGGATTGTGGCCGTGGTGCTGGCGACAACCGTCCTGCCCGTCCTCGCCGTCTCGGCCGCGCTCAACGGCCGGTCCTGGACGAGCGTGCTGCACTGCGACGTCAACACCGGCTCGGGGCCGCAGCGAGCCCGGGTGGTCGAACTCGACCGCTCCGCACCGGGCGTGGTCGGCTGGGACGTCCCGGCCCACGAGGTGGTCAGCGGCACCAACTGCGCCGTCGACCCGGACGACGTCATCCGCCCGCCGTGGTGGCGCGGCTGAACTCGTTGTCGACGTACGGCCGAAAACGGTCTCTGGGCGCCAACTGTCGCTACCCGGAGGGTACTTGTCCCTGGCAGACTCTCGCCCGCCGCCGCCCCGCTCCTCCTCGACCGACCACCACGGAGGCTGGGCGGGCGGCGAGGTCGCGGCCACCGACCCGGTCGCGGGCACGGACCTCACCAGCCGGGCGGCCGCCGACGGCCTCTGCGCGGCGGCCTTCGGCACCGGCTGGCGGATCGCCGAGTTCCACGACGGCGTGGGCTGGTCGCTCTGGGCCTCCGGGACGCTCCCGGCCGACACCCGCTTCTGGACGGCCATCAACGACCAGCCGGCCAACCCCTGGAGCTGATCGTTCGGTAGACCTCGGCAGCTCAGGTCGTTCAGCGGGCCGGGCCGCTCAGTAGATCAGGTAGTCGGGTCGGCGGCCCTCGTCGTCGATCTCCCCGGTGGCCTGGGCCGCCAGCTTGCGGGACAGCTCCTCCAGTGCGCGGGAGGCCGCCATCTCCTCGCCGATCCTGGCGAGAGGGCGGTCCTCCGCGCTCTTCACGGACTCCCCGTGCGCGCTCAGCCCCGGCGCCCGCGCGCCGACCAGCCGGGCGTCGCACGCCGTGTGCACGCCGTCCTCCTCGAAGCTCAGCTCCACATCCCATTGGTTGTGCATGCCACACCTCCTGGCGCCGCCTGTACGGGCGGCGGCCCGCGACGGCCGCTCCCACCAGCGTGCGCCCGGCGCCCCCGCACCGGCAAGCGCTGCCCGGCGGGGCCGCCGACCGTCACCCTCGGTCGCGTCCGCCCGGCCCCGGCGGCGCCCCGGCGGTACGCTGACGGAGGCACGCCGCGACCCCCGACCGGCTCCCCGACCGGCCGACGCGGCAGCGACAACCTGGCGGTCCCTCCGTGGCGGTCTTCCTCCTCGCCCTCGGCGCGGCCTGCTGCCTGGGCATCGGCTTCGTCCTCCAGCAGCACGCGGCGCAGCGGGCCCCCCGTGCCGATCTGCTGCGGTGGCGGCTGCTGCTCGACCTGATGCGGATGCCCGAGTGGCTGCTCGGCACCGGGTTCATGGTCAGCGGACTGATCCTCTCCGCCCTCGCCCTCAACCAGGGCGAGGTGTCCCTCGTCGAGCCGCTGCTCACCACCAACCTGCTCTTCGCCATGGCGCTGTCCCGGGTGCTGACCCGTCAGACCCTCGGCCGCTCCGGCTGGGCCGGGGTGCTGCTGCTCGGGCTCGGGGTGACGGCCTTCATCGTGGCCGGGCGGCCCACCGGCGGCGGCGCGCCCGCCGGGGAGCTGCGGCACTGGCTGGTCGTCGGGATCGTGGTCGGCCTGACGGTGCTGCTGGTCTCCTTCGCCCGCCGGATGCCGCTGTTCGAAGAGGCCACCCTGCTCGCCCTCGCCGCCGGACTCCTCTACGGACTCCAGGACGCCCTCACCCGCACCACCACCCAGCGCCTCGACCACCAGGGGCTGGACGCGGTGCTGCGCAGCTGGCAGCCGTACGCGGTGGTGGCGGCGGGCGTGGTCGGGCTGCTGCTCGTGCAGAGCGCCTTCGAGGCGGCGCCGCTGCGGATGTCCCTGCCCGCGCTCACGGCCGCCCAGCCGCTCTCCGGCATCGCCTGCGCCGTCGGCTTCCTCGGCGACCGCCTCCGCGTCACCCCCGGCGCACTGGCCTGGCAGGTCGTCGGGCTGATCGCGATCGTGATCGGCGTCATCGTCCTCGGCCGCCACCCGGCCATGCCGGGGACCGTCCGCGACACCCTCGAATCCATCGGCGCCCCACCGGAGGACCCACCACCGCCCGGCACCGCATCAATGCCCCCTCCCACGGCCGACCGCCCCGGCGAGCCCGACCCCGCGTGCCGCCCCGACCGCTCCTCGGACGGCAGTAACGGCAGTGACGGCAGCGACCGCAGCGGCGGCCGCGGCGCGTAGGCCTCCCATGTGCTGGAGCGCGCAGGCGGACCTGGTGGCCGGCGGGGTGGTGGCCGGGATCGGGGTGCTCTGCCTGGCCCGCGCCCACCGCAGCGGGCAGCCGCGCCGCCTCCCACTCGCCGCGCTACCGCTCGTCCTCGGCGTGCACCAGCTGATCGAGGCGCTGGTCTGGCTGGGCACGGACGGTCAACTCCCGGACGCCCTCGGCGGCGCGGCCCGCACCACCTGGGCCGTGATCGCCCTCCCGCTGCTCCCCGTCCTGGTCCCCGCCGGGGTCTGGTGCGCGGCCGACCCCGCCCACCGCCGGGCCCCGGCGGCCCTCACCCTGCTCGGCCTCGCCGTGGCCGCCCCGCTCGCGGTGGCCGTCGCCGCCCACCCCGTCCGCGCCTCCGCCCACGGCCACACTCTCGCCTACGGCGTCGGCGTCCCGCACGCCGCGCTCCTGCTCGCCGGGTACCTCCTCGCCACCGTCGGTTCCCTCCTCCTCAGCGGCGATCGCCTGCTCCGCCGCCTC
Source organism: Kitasatospora sp. NPDC101183 (assembly GCF_044767945.1). Classification (NCBI taxonomy): domain Bacteria; kingdom Bacillati; phylum Actinomycetota; class Actinomycetes; order Kitasatosporales; family Streptomycetaceae; genus Kitasatospora; species Kitasatospora sp. NPDC101183. The sequence goes on from NZ_JBIWOW010000013.1 coordinate 195,961, forward strand.
GGCCTGCTCACCGGGATCGGCGCCCTCGTCTGCGCCCTGCTCTGGCACCTCGCCTTCCTCTCCACCTGGTGCGCCCTCGCGGCCCTCGCCAGCCTCGCCCTCCTCCACTGGTCCGGCAGCCCACGCCCGCAGGGCACCGCCTGAGACCTTCGCGCCAACCACCGCCTGCTCACGACCCCGCCGTCGCTCCCGCCGCCGCCTCCCGCTCCGCCCGTCCGGCGCTCGCCGCGCCCTTGCCCCTCAGCCGGTCCATCTCCCGCCACTCCGGGCGCAGGCCCGCGAGGGTGGTGGTCGCGAAGTAGAGCACGCCGCCCGCGACCAGCGCGGGTATCAGGCCCGTGCCGGCGACGGCCGCGCCGGCGAGGAGGCCGCCGAGGGGGATGCCCGCCCAGGCGAGGGAGTCGCTCAACGCATGGACACGGCCCAGGAGGTGGCGCGGCACGCGCTCGAAGAAGATCGCGCCGAGGATCGGGTTGAGGAACCCGGAGCCGAAGCCCGCCACCGCGAAGACCGCGAGCACCACCCACATCGGCGCGCCCGAGGCCAGCACGAGGAAGCGCGGGGCTCCGCAGACCAGGAAGCCGAGGAGGAACACCGTCCGCCGGGGCATCCGGTGGGCGACGGCCGCCGCGATCAGGCTGCCGACCACCGCCGTGACGCCCATGACCGCCCCGGTCAGGCCGATGGCGGCCGGGCCCTGGCCCGACTCCTGCGCCCAGACCGGCAGGAGGACGGTGATGAATCCGATGTCGAGCAGGTTGGTGATGCCGACCATCACGATCACCGCGAGCATCAGCGGCTCGGAGCGCAGGAAGCCGAACCCCGCGCGGAGCATCGGCCAGTAGCCCTCGCTCCCGCCGCCCTCGCCCGCCCGCTCCGGGACGGCCGCGCGCCCCGTGCCGCCGGGCAGCAGGACGGCGACGACCAGCGAACCCAGCGCGAACGTCGCCGCGTTGAGCACCAGCCCGGCCATCGGGCCGACCAGGGCGACCAGCCCGCCGCCGACCGCCGGGCCGATGGTGCCGGCCAGCCGCTCGGTGACGCCCGCGAGCCCGGTGGCGCGCTCCAGCGGGACCTCGGCGTGGTCGGCGGCCTCCGGGACCATCACCGACTTCGCCAAGTCCCCCGGCCCGCGCATCAGCCCGATCACCGCGACGAGCACCATCAGCGCCCAGAACGGCAGCAGCCCCTGCCCGTGCAGCACCGGGATCAGCAGCGCGGCCGCCGCGCTGACCGCGTCCGTCGTCCAGGACACCACCCGGGGCCCTAGCCGGTCGACCAGGGGCCCGGTCAGCGCCATGGACACCACGTACGGCGTCATCTCGACGAAGGCGGCCAGGCCCGTCATCGTGGCGCTGCCGGTGGTGGCCAGCACGAACCAGGGCAGGGCGACGGCCGAGACCTTCGTCCCGGTCTGGGACACGGCCATCGCGCCCAGCACACCGACCATCGGCCGCAGACTGCGGGCCGGCCGGCCCGCTACGGCGCTCGTCGTCATAGCTCCCCCTCCCCGGCATCGGCGGCCACGTCGGGCAGGATCTGGACGATGGTGTGGACGTGCTCGGCCCCCTCCGGCACGTGTCCCTCGGCATCGTGCGAGCGGTACCGCTCGATCACGGCGTCGAGGTCCAGGGCCAACTGCTCCGCCTCCGCCGGGGTCAGCCGCAGCATCCTGTCGCTGAAGCCCGTGACCTTGCGCCACTCGCGCGGCATGGTCTCGAACGCGTCCACCGTCCGCTGACCGGCCAGCGCGTACGAGGCCAGGATCGAGCGCAGGAAGCCGACCGCCGTGTCCGTGTCCCCGTCCGCCAGGTCGTCCCCCGTCCAGACCGTGAGCACCGCCACCGACCGCCACCACCGCTCACGGGCGTTGCCGCGCTCGGTGTCCTCCTCCACGAAACCCGCGGCGGCGAGCTGGCGCAGGTGGTAGCTGGTGGCCCCCGAATTGAGCCCCAGCTGGCCCGCGAGCCTGGTCGCCGTGGAGGGGCCGTTCTGGCGCAGCAGGCCGACCAGCTGCATGCGCACCGGGTGCGCCATCACCTTCATGCCCTTGGCGGTGATGGCGAGCTGCTGATCGTCGCTGTGCTTCCAGCCCTGGTTCTCGGTCATGGCAGGAGCGTAGGACCGCAGAGACTTCTTCGCAAAGGGTTTTTTGCAAAGAAGTTTCTGCGGTTCAACGTTTCCGCGGCCCCGGCGCCGAGCCCCTCAGTCCCGGGCCACCACCAGCAGCAGCACCACCGTCAGCCCGCCGCCCGGCGTGGGCTCCACCGCCAGCCGCGCCCCCGCCGCCAGCACCAGGCTGTGCAGCGCAGGGCCGACCGGCGCCCCGTGCCGCACCCCGGCGAGCAGCCACTCCCCGGCCTGCGGCGCGTCGTACCAGCCCCGGTCCGCTATCCGGATCTCCACCCGCCCGCGCGCGCCCTCCCGAGCGGAGCTGCCGGAGGGACCGGAGAGGCCGGCGAGTTCCGCCGCGCCACCCTGCACCCCGCCCCGCACCCCGCCCGCGACCTCCGCCCGGACCGACACCCGCGCGCCCAGCGGGCTGCGCCGGATCGCGTGGTCCACCAGCCCCGCCACCGCGGCCTCCAGCCGCCGCGCGTCCCCCGCGACCACCGGCAGCCCGGGCGCCACCCGCACCGTCACCCCGGCCGCCCGCCCGCCGCCGCGCACCACCCGGCGCAGCACCTCGGCCACCTGGACGTGCCGCGCCAGCGGCCCGCAGCCCGCCTGCCGCCCGGACCAACGCAGCCGGTCGAGCTCCGCCCCGGTCAGCGCCCGGGGCCCGGCCACCACGCCCGGACGGACGGCGCCCAGGCCCTCGGCCGCCGCTCCTACCGTCGTCTCGCGCAGATGACCGGCCTCGCCCTTGCGGCCCGGTCCGGCGAACGCGCCGCCGAACGCACCGAGCGCCCGGGCCCCCGAAGCGACGTAGCCCCAGAGTTTCCCGCGTGCCATCGACCTGCCCTGCCCCTCGTGCTTCGTCACCGGCCGCATCACCGGCCGAACCGGGCCTCGTCCCGGCCCTCCAGCCAGCCTGCGCCTCACCCGCCCGGGTGACAATCCGGCTCCCGGCCGCAGCCCTCGGGCCCACCCCCGCCAAGCGGCCGGACCGGCACCCGCCGGTCGGGGGGTACGGGTCCGGCCGCGAGCACCGCTCCCACTCCCTCCCACGGCCGGCCGGCGCCGGCCGGTTCACCCGCTCCCCCGGGCGCCCCACCGGCCCCACTCCTAGACTGACCCCATGCCCCGGCTCAACGACCAGGTCAGGGAGCTGCTCCAGGAGTACGCCGACCTGATCAACATCACCGGCGGCGACGCCTTCCGCGCCCGCGCCTCCGAGAAGGCCGCCCGGGCCGTCGGCGAGCACACCGCCGACATCGCGGGCCTGGACGTCAAGGCCCTGCAGAAGATCCCGGGCGTCGGGAAGTCCACCGCCGAGAAGATCGCCGAGTACCTCGCCACGGGGAGCATCCCCGCCCTGGAAGCCCTGCGCGGGCAGATCCCGCCCGGTGTCCGGGAGATGACCGCCGTCCCCGGGGTCGGCCCCAAGCGCGCCCTGGCCCTGCACCGCGACCTCGGCCTCTCCTCCGTCGACGACCTCGCCGCCGCGATCCGCGAGGACAGGCTCTCCGGGCTGGCCGGCTTCGGCGAGCGCAGCGCCGAGAAGATCCTCCACGGCATCGAGTTGATGCGGCAGTCCGGCGGCCGCACCCTGCTGGACGCCGCCACCGAACTGGCCGAGCAGCTCGTCGAGGCCCTCTCCCGGGTGCCCGGCTGCACCCGCTGCGCGTACGCGGGCTCGCTGCGCCGGATGCGCGAGACGGTCGGCGACGTGGACGTCCTGGCCACCGCCGCCGACTCCGCCCCGCTGATGGCCGCGCTCACCGAACTCCCGTACGTGGCCGAGGTGATCGGCAGCGGCCCGACCAAGACCTCGGTGCGCACCGACCGGGGCGTGCAGGTGGACCTGCGGGTGGTGCCGGAGGAGGACTGGGGCGCGGCGCTGGTCTACTTCACCGGCTCGAAGGCGCACAACATCAGGCTCCGCACGATGGCCGTCAAGGCCGGTCTCAAGCTCTCCGAGTACGGCCTGTTCGAGGTCGAGGGCGGCGCCAAGGTGGTCTCCGCGACGGAGGAGGAGGTGTACGCGGCGCTCGGCCTGCCCTGGATCGCGCCGCCGCTGCGCGAGGACCGGGGCGAGATCGAGGCCGCGCTGCGCGGCGAACTCCCTGACCTCGTCCAGGAGTCGGACCTGCGCGGTGACCTGCACACCCACACCGACCTGACGGACGGCCTGGCCACCCTCACCGAGATGGTCGACACGGCCGCCGCCCGCGGCTACTCCTACTACGCCGTCACCGACCACGCCCCCGACCTGGTGATGCAGCGGATGACGGACGAGAAGATGCTCGCCCAGCGCGAGGAGCTGCGCCAACTGGCGAGCCGTCACCGGACGTTGCGCCTGCTCCACGGCACCGAGCTGAACATCGGCCCCAACGGCGACGTGGACTGGCCCGCCGAGTTCCTGGCCGGCTTCGACGTCTGCGTGGCGTCCGTCCACTCCCACTTCGCCCTCGACCGCGCCGCCCAGACCCGCCGCCTGATCCGCGCCTGCGAGAACCCGTACGTGAACGTGATCGGCCACCTCACCACCCGCCGCCTGGGCAGGCGCGGCCCGATCGACGTCGACCTGGACGCGGTGTTCGCGGCCGCCGCCCGCACGGGCACCGCGATCGAGATCAACAGCTCCCCGCAGCGCCTCGACCTGCGCGACGAGGACGTGCTGCGCGCCCGGGGCCACGGCGTCCGCTTCTCCGTCGACAGCGACGCCCACGCCACCGGCCAACTCGCCTACCCCCGGTACGGGATCGGCACGGCGCAGCGCGGCTGGCTCACCGCCGAGGACGTGATCAACACCTGGCCGTGGCAGCGCCTCAAGCGCTTCCTCCACAAGGAGGGACGCTGACGGGCGGCCCCTGGACCGGGAACCGCCCGTCGTCGAGAAGGCTCACCCCACGGACGCCCCCGGCGAGGCCAGCACCCGGGCGGCGCTGCGGTGCCCCGCCTCCGCCGCCCGCCGCAGGTCGGCGCCCTCCAGGTACTCCGCGAGGAACCCGGCCGCGAAGGCGTCCCCGGCCCCGGTGAGGTCGCGCACCTCGGCGACCGGCGGCACGGCCACGGCGAAGGACGCCCGCCCCGGCACGTCGACGGTGGTCGGCTCGGCGCCCGCCTTGGTGACCACCGTGGTGGCCGCGAGCCGGGCCCGCGCCGGCCCCGGCAGGCCGTCCACGAGCAGCCCGAGGCACTCCGCCTCGGAGCGGTTGGCGAAGACGAAGGTGGGCGCCAACTCGGCGAGCAGGGCGAGGAACCGCTCCCGCCCGTACTGTTCGAGCATGCCGGTGGAGGAGGCGTCCACCGAGGTGGTGCCGCCCGCCCGGCGGACCCGGTCGAGGGCGTCCACGGCGGCGGCGCCGACCGGCTCGCCGTCGAAGGAGTAGCCGGGCACGTGCAGGTGGGTCAGGCCGTCCAGCCACTCCTCGGGGACGGGTTCGAGCATCGTGGCGGCGCCCCGGTCGGGCAGCATGGTCCGCTCGCCGTCCTGGTCGATCAGCACCACGATGCTGCCGGTGCGTCCGCGCCGCTGGACCCGTACGTCGACTCCGTGGCCCCCGAGTTCGGCGACGACGGAGTCCCCGACCGGGTCCGGCCCGACGCAGCCGAGGAAGCGCACCGGGTGGCTCCCCGAGGCGAACGCGGCGACGTTGGCGGCGCTGCCGCCCCGGCGGCGGAAGACCCGCGCGGCGGAGTCGGTGCCGTGGCGCAGCGGCCCGTCGACCCAGACGACGACGTCCTCGACGAGGTCGCCGAGCACCCCGAGCACGGTCAGGCCCCGGTGGTGGCGGTGGCGGCCAGGGCGGTCGCGATCTCGCCGCCGAGGCGGACGTTGCCCCGGTAGACCTCGACGTTGACCTCCAGGCTGCGCCCGCCGGTGTCGCGCTGGATGTGGTCGAGCAGGAACGGCGTGGAGGCGTTGCCGGTGACGCCCTGGCGCTCGGCCTCGGCCCAGGCGCGGGTGAGGATGCCGTCGAGCTCCTCCGGCGGCAGCTGCTTGGCCGGGTCGACGGGGTTGGCGATCAGGACGGCCTGCGGCAGGTCGAGCCGGTCGCGGGCGTCGATGAGCCTGGCGGCCTCCTCGGGGGACTCGACGGCGAAGTTGATCGAGTGGCCGGAGTCGGTGACGTAGAAGCCGGGGTACTGGAGGGTGCGGTAGCCGATGACCGGGATGTTGAGGGTCTCGAAGCGCTCCAGGGTGGCCCGGATGTCGAGGATCGACTTCACGCCGGCGCTGATCACGGTGACGGGCGTGGCGGCGAGGGTGGTCATGTCGGCGGACTCGTCGAAGCTCTCGGAGGCGCCGAAGTGGACGCCGCCGAGGCCGCCGGTGGAGAAGACCCGCACGCCCGCGCGGTGCGCGAGGAAGGCGGTGGCGGCGACGGTGGTGCCGCCGTGGCGGCCGAGCGCGGCGACCACGGGCAGGTCGCGCAGGCTGACCTTGTCCAGGCCGTCGGTGGCGGCGAGTTCGGTGATCTGCTCGGTGCTCAGGCCGACGGTGGGCACGCCGGCGTGCACGCCGATGGTCGCGGGGACGACGCCGGCCGCGCGCAGCTGCTGCTCCGCCTCCAGCGCGACGGCGAGGTTGCGGGGCCGCGGCAGGCCGTGGGTGAAGATCGTCGATTCGAGCGCGACGACGGGCCGGCCCTCGGCGACGGCCTGCGCGACCTCCTCGGCGACGTGGACGGCCTGCGGCTGGCTGGACTCTGCGCTCATGATGCGTGCTCTCTCTGGGATGCCACTGCGGCGGGGCAACGTGGTTGTCAGCGTAGGGACGGTTCGCATCGGAATCCAGAATGAGTCCTGGACCTTCCGATAGGCATTCCCCTATCGGTCTGGCCTACTCTTCGGGCATGGGATTCACCTTGCGCCAGCTCCGGGTCTTCCTGACCGTGGCCGAGACGCTGCACTTCGGACGGGCCGCCGAGCGGCTGCACATCTCCCAGCCGACGGTCAGCCAGGAGGTCGCCCGGCTGGAGCGGACGGTCGGGGTCGAGCTGTTCGACCGCAGCCGCCGCTCGGTGGCGCTGACGGAGGCGGGCGAGGTGATGGCCGCCGAGAGCGCGCGGCTGCTCGGGCAGGCCGAGTCGCTGCTGGCGAAGGTGCGGCTGCACGAGGAGTCCCGGCTGCGGACGGCCCGGATCGTCGCCTCGCCGAGCGTGGTGAACCGGCTGCTGCCGGCCGTGGTCAGCCGGGCCGAGCAGGAACTGCCGGGCCTGGACACCACCGAGGTCGCCGTCGACACCGGGCAGGTCTCCACGACCCTGGCCGCCGAGCTGGCGGACATCGGCCTGGGCCGCTTCCTCGCCGAGGTGGACGGCTACCGGCTGGAGCGCATCGCCGACGAGCCGGTGCACGTCGCCCTCGGCCGGGACCACCCGCTCGCCGGCCGCTCCGCCCTGCGGCTGGCCGAACTCCGGGACCTGCCACTGCTGTTGTGGCCGCGCGAGCAGCACCCGCGCTACTACGACCACGTGCTGGGCCTGTGCGCGGAGCACGGCATCGACCCGCCGGTGCTGGTCAGCCCGCCCCGGATCGTCGGCTCCCGGCTCTACCTGCTCGCCCGCAACCGGGCCTTCTCCCTCGTCCCCGGCTCGCTGACCGGCCACCTCACCGAGGACGTCGCGACGGTGCGACTGGAGGGCCGGGCCACGCTCCCGCTGGAGATGCAGTGGCGGCTGGACGACCGCCGGCCCCGGCTGGCCGCCCTGCGGGACCTGATCCGGCAGGAGGCGGCGGCCCTGGAGCGGCGGTAGCGCCTCGATGCGGGAATTCGTCCGGATTCCTGGGGAATTGCCCCTGGTGCGGCGGCCGGACGAGGCGCATGATGGGAAGTGGACCTGTGAGACAGCTGAAGGAGTTCGACCGCAGGAGGCAGGGGCGACGGATCGAGACGGATCAGGGTCCGCCGCTGAGCGACTACCTCGGTCGACGATCGAACTACCGGCCGGAGGGCGCCGAGCCCGGAGGCCACCCCCGCCTCACAGGTTCCCGGCGTCCACGGAGCATCCCCTCCGCTCCGTGGACGCGGCCGTGGCCACGGCCGACCCCGGGGTCGGACGGCCGGGGCCGGACTGTCCGAGTTGCCCTTGGCGACGAGCGGTTCGGGGCTCTTCGCGTCCGGCACGAAGGCACCGACCGGCTCGCGGTCGCGCAACTGCTGCTCGGCGGCGGCGCGGTCGGGGACGGTACGGACGTCGAGCGCCTCGCCCGCCTTGGCGCGGATCGTCTGCGCGAGCCCGTCCGCCTGCGGCGTGGTGCCGACGCCCACCGGAAGCCCGAGGAGGCCCAGCCGGGCCCAGCCCACCTCAGCCCACCTCAGTCCAGCTCGAACACCCCGTACGAGAACCCGCCCGCCCGCAGCTCCCCGTCCGCCGCCCGCACCCCCTGCGCGTCCAGCGGCCGTACGGACCGCCCCCGCGGCAGCGGCGCGGTGACCGGCTCGCGGCCCGGGTTGACGGCGACCAGGTAGCGCCCGTCCCGCAGGTACACCAGCGGGTACCCGGCGTTCAGCACCTCCACCGAGCCCGCCGTGCCCAGCCCCGGGTGCGCCCGACGCAGCACGATCAGCCGGCGGACGGTGTGCAGCAGCGAGGTCGGGTCGGCGCGCTGGGAGAGGACGTCCGGCCGGTGCGGGTCCGGGTCGACGGGCAGGTAGAGCCGCTCGGGCGCGGCGGTGGAGAACCCGGCCGCGGGGCCCGGCTCCCACTGCATCGGGGTGCGCGAGCCGGCGCGGTTGAAACGCGGGCCGAGCACACTGCCCTCGACGTCCGGCAGGCCGGGCACGTAGCGCATGCCGATCTCGTCGCCGTAGTAGATCGCGGGCAGGGTGGGCCAGGTGAGCAACAGGGCGAAGGCCGGGGCGAGTTGGTCGGCGGTGCGCGGGGCGGTGGCGAGGCGGGAGAAGTCGTGGTTGGCGCTGGGCAGGACGATCTGGCCGCTGCCCCGGGTGAGGTCGGCGGCGGAGCGGTAGGCGTCGAGGAAGGGCTGCGGGGTGCCGCGCCCCTCGGCCTCGAAGTAGCAGGCCTCCTGGTGCCAGGACTCCTCGACCGTCCCGCCGTTGTTGTTCCAGAGGCTGCGCAGGGGCAGGCCGTCGTCGGCGCCGCCGAAGTGCAGGAAGAAGTCGGCGTGGAAGCCGGCGGCGACGGCGGCGGCCGGGTCGCCCCACTCGGCGAAGAGGGCGGCCTCGGGGTGGGAGCGGTCGAGCCGGTCGCGCAGCTCCGTCCAGAGCTTGGAGGTCTCGGCCTTGTCCGGGTCGTCCTTGACCAGTGAGTACGCCATGTCGACGCGGAACCCGGCGACGCCGAGGCCGAGCCAGTGCTCCATGATCTCCCACAGGGCCGCCCGGTTGGCGCGGGGGCCCTCGGCGTCCACCGGCTGGCGCCAGGGCTCCTCGGAACTGCCGCGCGCGTAGCCGAAGTTGAGGGCGGGCTGAAAGTCGAAGAAGTTCGGCCTGTACCAGCCGGGGCGGCTGCCGGGCGAGGCGACGAAGCCGTCCACCGGGCGGTCGGACCAGATGTAGCGGTGGTCGGACGGGTCCTCGGCGGCGGCCAGGAACCAGGGGTGCCGGTCGGAGGTGTGCCCGGCGACGAGGTCCAGGAGGATGCGCACGCCCCGGCGGCGGGCGGCCTCGACGAGCGCGGCCAGGTCCTCGGCGCGGCCGTAGCGGGGCGCGGGGGCGAGGTAGTCGGTGATGTCGTAGCCCGCGTCGCGGAAGGGCGAGGCGAAGCAGGGGTTGAGCCAGACGGTGTCCACGCCGAGCCAGGCGAGGTGGTCGAGGTGCTCGGTGATCCCGGCGAAGTCGCCGATGCCGTCGCCGTCGGAGTCCGCGAAGCTCTGCGGGTAGATCTGGTAGAGCACGGCGTCGGCGAGCCACTGGGGGCCGGGGCGGGTCGAGGTCATGGCGGTGGGTCCTCCTGCCGGATCCGGGGCCGGGACGGGCGAGCGGCCGGGGCGGGCCCCGGGTGCCACCGATTCTCGTCCAATCCCGGCCGCCCCGACAGCCCGCCGCGACCTGCCCGTATCCCCGGCCACGGGCGCCCGGCCGGCTCCGCACCGTCCCGGTACGGGCCTTCGATCAGCCCCGCACGGCGGCGCAGGCCTCGGTGAAGGCCCGGGCCCGGCGGGTGATCTCCGCCCAGTCCCCCGCCGCGACGGTCTCGGGCGGCACCACGTCCGTCCCCGCGCAGACCGCCAGCGCGCCCTGGGCGAGGAACTCGGCGGCGTTGCCCGCGTTCACCCCGCCGGAGGCGACCAGCGGCACGTCCGGGTACGGGCCGCGCAGGTCCTTGAAGTAGCCGGGGCCGAACGCCCGGGCCGGGAAGATCTTGACGGCGGCGGCCCCGAGGTCCACCGCCCGGGCGACCTCGGTCGGGGTGAGCGCGCCGAGCACCACCGGCACCCCGGCGGCCCGCGCGGCCTGCGCGACCTCGGGCCGGCAGCCGGGGGTGACGAGGAAGGAGGCCCCCGCCGCGATCCCGCGCTCGGCCTGCTCGGCGGTGAGCACCGTCCCGACGCCGACCTTCCAGCCGGCTCCGGCAGCGCGTTCCAGATGGTCCGTCACATCCGGTGTGGTGTACGTGAATTCGGTGAATCCGATGCCGCCCTCGGCGAGTGCGGCGCAGAGCGCGGCGGCGTCGGGTATCCGGGGGGCGCGGACGACGGCGATGACCGGGTCCTCGCGCAGGTCGGCGGTCAGGGTGTTCACAGGGCCATGGTCCCTCGATCGGTGCGGCGCAGGGCGCGCCCGGGCCTGGCGCCCGTGGTGCGGCCCTGCCGGACGACGGCGGTGCCGTTGACGTAGACGTGCTCGATGCCCTCGGCGGGCAGCCGGGGGTGCTCGAAGGTGGCGGCGTCCCGGACGCGTTCGGGGTCGAGGAGCACCAGGTCTGCGTGGTGGCCGGGGGCGATCCGCCCGCGCCGGTCCAGCCCGAGGCGGGCGGCCGGGCGGCCGGTCATCCGGGCCACCGTCTCCTCCAGGGTGAGCACGCCCAACTCCCGGCTGTAGTGGCCGAGGTAGCGGGGGAAGGTGCCCCAGGCGCGCGGGTGCGGGCGGGCGCCGACGAGCAGGCCGTCGCTGCCCACGGTGTGGGCGCGGTGGCGCATGATCGCCCGGACGTTCTCCTCGTGGCCGACGTGCTGGAGGATCGTCGTCGCCAACTCGTCGCGGACGAGCAGGTCGAGGAAGACGTCGGTGCCGCTGCGCCCCTGTTCGGCGCCGAGGTCGGCGACCGTCCGTCCGACGGCGTCCGCCAGGTCGGGCGAACGCACGCCGGAGACCTGGATGGTGGCCCAGTCGGTGACGACGCCGTGGCAGCCGTCGCTGCCCCTGACCTCCACCTCGTACCTGATCCGCTCCCGCGCCTGCGGGTCGGCGAGGCGCCGCAGCGCCGCGTCGGGGCCGCCCTCGGTGGCCCAACTGGGCAGCAGGGCGGCCAGGGTGGTGGAGCCGGGCAGGTAGGGGTAGCTGTCCAGGGTGAGGTCGACGCCGTCCACGAGGGCCTCGTCGAGGAGGTCCAGCAGCTCGCCGGCCCGGCCCTCGTTGACGCCGAAGTTCATGGTGGCGTGGGTGAGGTGCAGGGCGCAGCCGGAGCGGCGAGCGATCTCCACCATCTCCTCGTACCCCTCCAACGCACCGCGCCCGTACGAGCGTTGGTGCGGCGCGTGGAAGCCCCCGTAGGCCGCGACCACGGTGCACAGGTCGACGAGTTCGGCGGTGTCGGCGTACATCCCGGGGGTGTAGCTGAGGCCGCTGGACATGCCGACCGCGCCGTCCAGCAGCCCCTGCGCCAACTGCTGGCGCATCCGGTCGAGTTCGGCCGGGGTGGGGGCGCGGTCGGCCCAGCCCATGGCGAGCATCCGCAGGGAGCCGTGCGGGACGAGGTAGCAGGCGTTGACGGCGACGCCGGTGCGGTCGATCCGGTCGAGGTAGCCGGCGACGCCGCGCCAGTCCCAGTCGAAGCCGTCCGGATCGCCGTTCCAGCCCGCGAGTTGGCGGCGCAGCGCGGCCAGGGTGGTGTCGTCGACCGGGGCGTAGGAGAGGCCGTCCTGGCCGAGGACCTCGCAGGTGACGCCCTGGGTGACCTTGGCCGGGTGCTCGGGTTCGAGCAGGAGGGCGAGGTCGGAGTGGGCGTGCATGTCGATGAAGCCGGGGGTGAGGACGAGACCGTCCGCGTCCACCGTCTCGGGGGCGTCGAGGCCGGGGCCGACGTCGGTGACGATGCCGCCCTCGATCCGTACGTCCGCGCGGTACCGCTCGGCGCCGGTGCCGTCCACGACGGTGGCGCCCCGGAAGACCGTGGCTCTCATCAGAAGAAGGTCCTCACGAGTCCGGTGACCTTCGGCTCCGCCGCGTCCGCCGAGTCCAGCACCGGGATGGCCGTCCACTTGTCGAAGGCCGTGCACGGGTGGGAGACACCCAGCCGCAGTACGGCACCGATCGGGGCGAGGTCGCCCGCGTCGCGCAGGAAGGCGTGCTGGTCGTTGAGCGCGGTGATCCGGGCGGCCGTGCCCGTCAACTCGGCGCCGCCGCGCACCCGGTGGGGTTCGGGCAGGCCCTCGTCGAAGGGCAGGTCGCGCTTGCCCGCGTCCAGCAGGGCGAGTTGGGGCTCGGGGCGGGAGACGACCCGCGCCCAGCCGTGCAGCGCGCTGCGCAGCGGTGTCGCGCCCGTGCCCCGGGCGAAGGGCGAGATGCCCCGGTAGAAGCCGTCGTCGTGGGCGAGGTAGGCGCCGGAGCGCAGCACCACCAAGGCGTCGGGCAGGCCGGCGAGCTCCTCGACGACCAGGTCGAAGTAGGCGCTGCCCCCGGCGGTGACCACCGGCCGGGCGTCGTCGGGGTAGGCGCGGGCGAGCCGGCCGTGGAGCGCGGCGAGGTCCTTGAGGTAGGTGCGGACGACGCCCAGTCCCTCGGGCCCGGCGTCGTGGGCGAGCGCGCCCTCGTACCCTCCGACCCCGGCCAGGCGCAGGGTCGGGGCGCGCAGCACGGCGGCGGCGATCTCGACGGCGGCGTCCACGCCCCGGGCGCCGGTGCGCCCGCCGGGGCCGCCGAGTTCGACGAGCACCTCGACGGGCCGTTCGGCCCCGGCGGCGGTCAGCGCCTCGTCCATCAGCCGCACGCTCTCCACGGAGTCGACCCAGGAGGTGAAGGCGAAGGCCGGGTCGTCGGCGAGTTCGGCGGCCAGCCAGCCGAGCCCGGCCGGGTCGAGCAGGCTGTTGGCGAGCAGGATGCGCCGTACGCCGAAGGCGCGGGCGACGCGGACCTGGGGGAGGTTGGCGAGGGTGATGGCGTGGCTGCCGGCCGCGAGCTGCGCCTGCCAGAGGGCGGGGGCCATGGTGGTCTTGCCGTGCGGGGCGAGGGCGACTCCGGCCTCGGCGCACCAGTGGGCCATGGTGCGCAGGTTGTGGTCGAGGGCGCCGGCGTCGAGGGTGAGCAGCGGGGTGCCGAGGTCGGAGAGGGTCGGCCCGGTGGCGAGCCAGTCGCGGACGCTGCGGCCCCAGGAGGACGGCGGGGCCGCCTTGAACCGCCAGTCCAGCGTCTCGTCGGCCAGGGCCGCCACCGCGCCCTCGGCGATGCCGGGCCCGGGGACGCTGCTTGCGAAGGTCTGCTCCACCGTCGTTCCTCCATCAGGGATGTTGCAACATGTGCAACGGGGGTTGCACATGCTGGCATCACGGTTCTAGCATCGGCGCCGGATCACGGTCAACGGAACCGGCGCCACCGCTCCTCGACCGGCCCCGACGCGACGACCCCCACGTCGTTCCAGGCACAGCGCGAACGGCCGCAGACGAGGAGCCCCAGCAGATGCCGCGACAGGACACACCCGCCCCGCCCCGACCCGGTCCCACCCCGGCCGCCGTGTGCGTGGGCGAGTCGATGGCCGTCCTGCTCCCGGACCGCCCGGGCCCGCTGGAGGCCGTCGAGAACTTCCGCCTCTCCGTGGGCGGCGCCGAGTCCAACGTGGCGGGCGCGCTGGCCGCGCTCGGCGTGCCGACCGCCTGGATCAGCCGGGTCGGCGACGACGGCTTCGGCCGCCGCCTGCTCGCCGAGGTCGCCGCGCGCGGCGTGGACGTCTCCGCCGTCGCCGTCGACCCGCACCGCCCGACCGGCCTCTACCTCAAGGAGGTCGGCGGCGCCTCCGGCCACCACCACGACCTCGGGCCCGGCCGCAGCCGGCTGCACTACCACCGGCGCGGCTCGGCCGCCTCCGCCCTCTCCCCCGCCCTGCTCGACGACCCGGCCGCCGCCGAACTCCTCACCGGCGCCCGCCTGTTGCACCTGTCCGGCATCACCGCCGCACTCTCCGACGACTGCCTGGCCCTGCTGCGCGCCCTGCTCGCCGAACGCCGACCGGGCCGGCTGGTCAGCTTCGACCTCAACTGGCGCCCGGCCCTGTGGCGCGAACGCGACCCGTCCGTCCTGCCGCCGCTGCTGGACGCCGCGGACGTGCTGCTGCTCGGCGCCGACGAGGCCGAGGACGCCTTCGGCACCGGCGACCCCGCCGCACTGCGCCGCCGCTTCCCCGGCCCGGCGACCGTCGTGGTCAAGGACGCCGCCCGCGCCGTCACCGCGCTGGAGCGCGACGGATCGGCCGTCACCGAGCCCGCGCTCAGCGTCGAGGTCGTCGAGGCCACCGGCGCGGGCGACGCCTTCGCCGCCGGGTACCTCGCCGGGACGATCCACGGCCTGGACCAGCGCGGGCGGCTGCGCCTGGGCCACCTCAGCGCCGCCTGCGCGCTCACCGCCCACGGCGACCAGGCCGAACTGCCGCCCCCCGCCGTGGTCACCGCACTGCTCGACGCCTCCGCCGCCGACTGGGCCGCCACCCGCGTCAGCGCGGCGGGCATCACCTGCCCCGCCCTCCCCTCCGACCGGGCCCGGGCACAATGAGCGGGACCCCCGACCCCCGGAGCCGACCCCGATGAGCCAGACCGTCACCCGCGCCCTGCGCATCCTCGCCCAGCTCGGGGAGGGCGAACGCTCCCTCGACCAGCTCGCCGAGGTCCTCGGCGTGCACAAGACCACCGTGCTGCGCCTGCTCCAGAGCCTGGAGGAGGAACGGTTCGTCTACCGGGACGCGGGCTACCGCTACCACCTCGGCGCCGGGCTCTTCGCCCTCTCCGGCCTCGCCCTGGAGCAGCGCGGCATCCGCCGCATCGCCGCCCCGCACCTGGCCGAGCTGAACGCCGCCACCGGCCAGACGGTGCACCTGGCCGCGTACGAGGGCGGTGAGGTCGTCTACATCGACAAGTTCGACTCCCGCCACCCGGTCAGGATGTACTCCCGGATCGGCCTGCGCGCCGCCCTGCACAGCGCCGCCGTCTCCAAGGTGCTGCTGGCGGACCTCCCGCTGCCCGAGCGCCGCCGGGTGGTGGCCGGGATCGAGTTCACCCCGCACACCGCGCACACGATCACCTCCCCCGAGGCGCTGCTCGCCGAGCTGGACAAGGTCGCCGCCCAGGGCTGGGCGCAGGACCACGCCGAGCACGAGTCGTTCATCAACTGCGTGGCCGCGCCCATCCGGGACGTCGGCGGCCGGGTGGTCGCCGCCGCCTCGATCTCGGTGCCCGACGTCGTCCTCCCGTACGAGCAGGTGCTGGACCTGCTGCCCCAGCTGCTCGCGACCACGCGCGCGGTCTCGGCCGACTGCGGCCGCCCCGACCACTTCTGACGAACCGTCACCAACGCAAGGAGCCCCATGTCCGCCGACTCCGACAAGACCGAGATCCGCACCGACGGCGCCCCCGCCCCCGCGTGGATGTTCTCCCAGGGCGTCCGCAAGGGCCCGATCCTCCAGGTCTCCGGCCAGGGCCCGCAGGACCCGGCCACCGGCGAGTACCTGTTCCACGGCGACGTGAAGGCGCAGACCCGCCGCACGCTGGAGAACGTCAAGGCCATCGTCGAGGCCGGCGGCGCGACCATCGAGGACGTGGTCATGTTCCGCGTCTACCTCACCAAGCGGGCGGACTTCCCGCTGATGAACGAGGTCTACGCCGAGTTCATCGACGAGAACATCACGCCGGGCGGCGTGAAGCCCTGCCGCACCACCATCTTCGTCGAACTCCCACAGGAGCCCATGCTGGTGGAGATCGACGCCCAGGCCGTCGTCGCCTGACCGCACCGCGCACCCCCGAGGGCCCGGACGTCCCGCACGTCCGGGCCCTCGCGCTTGCCATGCCCCGACCCGATGATTAGGTTAGGCTCACCTAACTCACTGGAGGTCTGTCATGAGCGACGCCGGGGCGCCCGAGCCCACCTACGCCGAACGCGCCCTGAGCCTGCTCGACGCCACCTCCTCGCTCACCGTCCGCGCCCTCGGCGAGCACCACGAACTCGACACCCCCGTCTCCGTCCACGGCTCCCGGCTGCGCCTGTGCGCCCCGCTCGACTCCCCGCTCACCGGCGAGGCCGCCCGCTCGAACGACGGCCTCGCCGTCGTCGTGGACGTCACCGACGTCTCCCCCGTCGCCGTCCGCGACCGCGTCCGCTCCCGCCTCACCCTCGCCGGGCGGCTGCACCTCGCCCACCTCACCGAGGACGGCCTCGGCGTCCACCTCCGGATCGACGTCGCCCACGCCGTCCTCGCCACCCCGTACGGCACCGGCGCGCTCACCGCCGCCGACCTCGCCCTCGCCGCCCCCGACCCGCTGGCCCGCCACGAGGCCGCGCTGCTCACCCACCTGGCGGACGACCACGCCGACGCCCTGCACGTCCTCACCCGGCTGCTCGACCAGGACCTGCTCGCCCGCCGCCCGGACGTCCGCCCGCTCGCCCTGGACCGCTTCGGCCTCGTCCTGCGCCTCGACCACCCGGACGGCCACCGCGACGTGCGCCTGGTCTTCCCCCAACCGGCCCGCGACGCCGACGACTTCGGCCACCGCGTCCACGACCTCATCACCGCCGCCCACCAGGGCCTCCCCGCCCACCGCGCCTGACGCCGGACAGCGCAAACGGCCGGCCCGGCCTCGTGGGGAGAGGTCCCACGAAGCCGGGCCAGCCTGGGCGTGTCCCGCGCCCATGTCCGCCGGTGCGGCGGTCACCCGGTCGAGCGGTCACCCGACATGACCATCCCGGGGGCCCGATTCGCCCCGCACCAGCGGTGGTTCAAGCAGCCCGACGCATCAGGGCCCGACGCGTCAGAGCGCGACGCCGTGCGCCCGCAGGTACGCGACCGGGTCGATGTCCGAGCCGTACTCCGGACCGGTACGGATCTCGAAGTGCAGGTGCGGGCCGGTCACGTTGCCGGTCGCACCGGAGAGGCCGATCTGCTGGCCGGCGGTCACGTTCTGACCGATCTTCACGCCGATCGACGAGAGGTGCGCGTACTGCGCGTACTTGCCGTCGGCGAGCTTGATCTCGACCTCGTTGCCGTAGGCGCCGCCGTTGCCGGCCTTCACCACGACACCGCCCGCGACCGCGCGCAGCGGGGTGCCGGTGGAGGCGACGAAGTCCTGGCCGGTGTGGTGGCCGGAGGCCCACATCGAGCCCGCAACGCCGTACGCCTCGCCGAGCTTCGGGTTGGCCAGCGGCGCGACGTAGCCCGAGGTGGCGGCGACCGGCACGGCGGTGACGGCCTGCGCCGGGGCGGCGGTGGCGACCTGAACCTGGGTCTGGACCTGGGCGGACGGCTTGGCGACCTCGGTGGTCACCTGGAGGTCGCCCTGCTGGGCGGCCTGCGGCGCGGCGGCCGGCTTCTGGGCGGGCGCAACAGGCGCAGCCGGCTTCTCGGCAGGAGCAGCCTGAGCGGCCACGTGCCCGCCCAGCGTCAGCTGCTGACCCGGGAAGATCAGGTTCGGGTCGGCGCCGACGACCGAGCGGTTCCGCTCGTACAGCGCGTGCCACCCGCCCTCGACGTGCTTCGCGTCGGCGATCTTCGACAGGGTGTCACCCCCGACGACCCGGTAGCCCTCCGCCGAAGCGGAAGCCGAGGCGGAGCCGGCAGCCGGAGCCGAAGCAGCGGGAGCGGGAGCGGAGGCGGAGGCCGGAGCGGCGTGCCCGCCGGTGTGGGCCTGGGCGTTCACCGCCGTCACCAGCGGGAGGACGAAGGAGACCCCGGTCACCGCGGTGGCGATGCCGATCCGGGCGGCGCGGGGCAGGGTGATACGACGAGCCTGTGCAGGCATGGAAGTTTCCTCTCCGACGCCTGCGAGGTGAGCTGTCGGGTTCGGGCTGGAGTTGCCCGGCCGCATGATGCGGCTTCACCCCAAGCCGGTCCTGGCCGTACGCACCCGAATGGGCACGGACACCGGTCCGGCGACTTACCTGTGGGTCCCCCGCTCCTGCCGTACAGAGTTCGTTGCGAGCCACCGGGCAGCGGCAGGACTCGGCGTTCCACCCGGTGGGTCCAACCGGGCTGGCCGGTCGGTCGCTGAACTAAAACTCATCCGTCCGGGTGAAGCAATGTCGATCTCTTGAACCCGCAACGATCCCCGCCGAAACGGTCACCCTCCGAACCCCCGGAAGCACCGTACGTGCACCATCCATTCACTCGGCGCCACTGATCCACGACCCTGCGCCGAACTCCGCGACGCCCCGCAGCCACCCGCTCACCCACCGCCCACCTCCGACACACCACCCGGTGACCCTTGTCACGCACACCCCAGCGGGCAGAGGATCTGCCCGTGGCCACCTCCGAGGCCGGCACCCTGCGCCTGGGCACCGCGCAGGGTCGCTGGGTACTACTGGCGACGGTGCTCGGCTCCAGCATGGCGATGCTCGACGGCACGGTCGTCAACGTCGCCCTGCCCCGCATCGGCGCCGATCTCGGCGCCTCCCTCGCGTCCCTGCAGTGGACGCTCAACGCCTACCTGCTCACGCTCGCCGGGCTGATCCTGCTCGGCGGCGCGCTCGGCGACCGCTACGGCCGGCGCCGGGTGTTCCTGCTCGGCGTGGTCTGGTTCGCGATCGCCTCCGCGGCCTGCGCCGCCGCGCCGAACATCCACGTGCTGATCGCCGCCCGCGCCGTCCAGGGCATCGGCGGAGCCCTGCTCACCCCCGGCTCCCTCGCCATGCTCCAGGCCGTCTTCCACCCGGACGACCGCTCGCCCGCGGTGGGCCTGTGGTCCGGCCTCGGCGGGGTGTCCGCCGCGATCGGCCCCTTCCTCGGCGGCTGGCTGGTGGACGGGCCCGGCTGGCGCTGGATCTTCCTGCTGAACCTGCCACTGGCCGCCGCCGTGATCGCCGTCACCTCCCGCTTCGTCCCCGAGAGCCGGGACGAGGGCGCGGCCGGAAAGTTCGACGTGCTCGGCGCCCTGCTCGGCGCGCTCTCCCTCGGCGCGATCACCTACGCCCTGACGGCCGCCGGCGAGGGCGTCTCCCCCGCCGTCTGGGTCTCCGGCGCGCTCGGCGTCCTGCTCGGCGCGGCCTTCCTGGTCGTCGAGCGCCGCACCCCGGAGCCGATGCTGCCTCTGGGCCTCTTCTCCTCCCGGCTGTTCACGGCCGTGAACCTCGTCACCCTCTGCGTCTACGCCGCCTTCAGCGGGGTGTTCTTCCTGCTGGTGGTGCAGCTGCAGATCGTCGCGGGGTTCTCCCCGCTGGTCTCCGGCTTCGCCCTGGTGCCGATCACCGTGCTGATGCTGCTCTTCTCGGCCCGCTCCGGGCGCCTCGGCAAGCGCATCGGCCCTCGCCTGCCGCTCACCGTCGGCCCGCTGCTGTGCGCCGCCGGGGTGCTGCTGATGCTGCGCACGGGCCCGCACTCCTCCTACTGGCTGGACGTCCTGCCCGCCGTGGCCGTCATGGGCAGCGGCATGACCCTGCTGGTCGCCCCGCTGACGGCGACAGTGCTGGCCGCCGTGGAGGTGCGGCACGCGGGCATCGCCAGCGGCGTCAACAACGCCGCCGCCCGCGCGGCCGGCCTGCTCGCCGTCGCCGCCCTCCCCTCCCTGGCCGGGCTCAGCGGGGACGCCTACCGCGTCCCGTCCTCGGTGGACTCCGCCTTCCACACCGCGATGCTGATCTGCGCGGGCCTGCTCACCGCGGGCGGCCTGACCGCCTTCGCGACCATCCGCGGCAACGTCCTGGCCCCGGACGACGAGGCGCAGCCGGTGGCCGAGCCGAACTGCGACTGGCCCTGCGGCACCACCACCCCGCCGCTGGACCCGGGCCGCACCCGGACGCCCGAGGGCCCCGCCACCGGAACGGCGACGGGGCCCTCGAAGAAGACCTGACGAATGGTCAGAGAATGTCGCCCTATTAGAGGATGTCGGCCGGAGCGTACTTCGCCGCCTCCGGGTACGCGGCCGCGACGGCCTCGACCCGGCGGACGACCTCGGCGACCTGCGCCCCGGCCGCGCCCGTGAAGGACAGCCTGTCGGCCAGCAGTGCGTCCAGCGCGGCCCGGTCCAGCGGAATCCGCTCGTCGGCGGCGAGGCGGTCCAGCAGCTCGTTCTCCCGGGCGCCCGCGCGCATCGCCAGCGCCGAGGCGACGGCGTGCTCCTTGATGACCTCGTGCGCGGTCTCGCGGCCCACGCCCGCGCGCACCGCGCCCATCAGCACCTTGGTGGTGGCGAGGAACGGCAGGTAGCGGTCGAGCTCGGCCTCGATCACGGCGGGGAAGGCCCCGAACTCGTCCAGGACGGTGAGGAAGGTCTCCAGCAGGCCGTCGAAGGCGAAGAACGCGTCCGGCAGCGCGACCCGGCGCACCACCGAGCAGGAGACGTCGCCCTCGTTCCACTGGTCGCCGGCCAGCTCGCCGGTCATCGACGCGTAGCCGCGCAGGATGACGGCCAGGCCGTTGACGCGCTCGCAGGAGCGGGTGTTCATCTTGTGCGGCATCGCGGAGGAGCCGACCTGGCCCTCCTTGAAGCCCTCCGTGACCAGCTCGTGCCCGGCCATCAGGCGGATGGTCTTGGCCAGGCTGGACGGCGCGGCGGCCAGCTGGACGAGGGCGGTGAGCACCTCGAAGTCCAGCGAGCGCGGGTAGACCTGGCCGACGCTGGTCAGCACGTTGTCGAACCCGAGGTGGGAGGCCACGCGGCGCTCCAGCTCGGCCAGCTTGTCCGTGTCGCCGCCCAGCAGGTCCAGCATGTCCTGGGCCGTACCGACGGGGCCCTTGATCCCGCGCAGCGGGTAGCGGGCGATCAGCTCCTCCAGGCGGCGGAAGGCGACCAGCAGCTCGTCCGCGATCGACGCGAAGCGCTTGCCCAGGGTGGTGGCCTGCGCGGCCACGTTGTGCGAGCGGCCGGCCATGACCAGCTCGGAGTGCTGCGCGGCCAGGCTCGACAGGCGCACCAGCACGGCGACCGTACGGTCCCGCACGTGCTCCAGGGACTGGCGGATCTGCAGCTGCTCGACGTTCTCGGTCAGGTCCCGGGAGGTCATCCCCTTGTGGATCTGCTCGTGCCCGGCGAGGTCGCTGAACTCCTCGATGCGGGCCTTCACGTC
This sequence comes from Kitasatospora sp. NPDC101183, assembly GCF_044767945.1. Lineage (NCBI taxonomy): Bacteria > Bacillati > Actinomycetota > Actinomycetes > Kitasatosporales > Streptomycetaceae > Kitasatospora > Kitasatospora sp. NPDC101183. The sequence goes on from NZ_JBIWOW010000013.1 coordinate 217,451, forward strand.
ATGGCGGGTGACCCGCTCACGGGCGGCGATCGAGCCGAGGTCGACCTGGTCGATCACCCGCTCGTAGTCGGCGACGGCCGTCGCGGGCACCTCGACGCCGAGGTCCTGCTGGGCCTTCAGGACGGCGAGCCACAGGTGGCGCTCGAGGACCACCTTGTGCTCGGGGGACCACAGCTGGGCCAGGGTCGCCGAGGCGTACCGGGAGGCCAGGACATTGGGGATCTGGGGCTTCGCGCTCACGCTTCGCAAGCCTAACAGCCGAGGTCACGACCCCTGCAGCCGCCGACGCGCTACGCCCGTAGAGCCATGGGGCCAGCGGCCTCGGCTACTGCGGCGCGCCCGTCCGACCGGCCAGGACGGGCAGCACCTGCCCGCAGATCGAGTGCAGGGCGACGCGCTGCTCGTCGGTCATCGCCTCGAAGGCCCGGTGGGTGCGGGCCATCTCGCCGCGGATGCGGTTGAGGATCTCGCGGCCCTCGTCGGTGATGACCACGATCTTCACCCGGCGGTCCCCGGCGGCGGCCTCGCGGTGGGCCAGGCCCAGGGACTCCAGCCGGTCCACGATCCCGGTGACGTTCGACGCGTCGCAGCCCAGCCTCCCGGCCAGCGCACGCATCGGCACCGGCTCCTGCACCGCACCCAGCGCCTTCGCCTGGGAGGAGGAGAGGCCGTGCCGCGCGGCGGCACCCGCGAAGTCCTGGAAGTAGGCGGCGCCGACGGCGGCCAACGCCTCCATCAGCTCGGCGTTGGTCGGGACGGTCGTCGTCGAGGTCGAACCCATGGGGCCAGCGTACGGCGGACTGCTTCACCAACTCAAGCTTTGACCACGGCAACCGTCCGCGCGCCGCCCGGAAGGCCCCGGAGGATCAGAGCACCAGCTGCTCGAAGAGCCGCCGCAGCTCCACCTCGGGGTCGGCCGTCAGCCCGGTGTGCACGGGCCCCGGCTGGACGATCGCGCTGCGCGGAGCCGTCAGCCAGCGGAACCGCTGCCCGGGGCTGTCCCCGGCCGCCGGCCCGGCCTGCGGGCCGCCCTCGCAGACGGCCTCGATGCCCTGCAGCGCCCGCCGCACGCCCTGCACGTCCGCCACCGGGTCCAGCGCCAGCAGCCGGCCCTGGTCCAGGTGGGTGCGCGCCGCCAGGTGGGTGCTCTGCCGGCAGTAGAGCAGCACGCCGACGTTGACGCACTCCCCGCGCTCGACCCTCGGCACGGCGCGGACCACGGCGTACTCGTAGTCGTACAGCTCGACCACGGCAAGCTCGCTCATGCGGGCACCTCCGGCAGCCAGTCGCGCGGACCGGCCAGTCGTTCGGTCAGCTGGGCGCGGTACGCGGCGCGCACCGCCTCGGGCGAGTCGAAGCCCGGCTCGTCCGCCAGCCAGACCTCGGGGATCTGCGCCACCGCGTCCACGATCGCCGCCTCCGCGAGCGGCGCCAACTCCTTGTCGGCGGCGGCGAGATCGGGCCGGTGGCGGATCAGCGCGTGGTCGGGGGCCACGTACGGGCGGCGCGCCCAGGCGGCGGCGCCCGCCCAGTTGTGGTGGAAGATCAGGCTCGCGCCGTGGTCGATCAGCCGCAGCCCGCCGGTGGCGACCAGCAGGTTGGGGTTGCGCCAGGAGCGGTCGACGTTGCCGATCAGCGCGTCGAACCAGAGCACCCGGCCGGCGAGTTCCGGGTCGACCTCGAAGCAGAGCGGGTCGAAGTTCAGCGCCCCGGAGACGAAGGACATCCCCAGGTTGGCACCGCCGCTGGCCCGCATCTGGTCCTGGATCTGGTGGTCCGGCTCGCTGCGGGCGAGCACCGGGTCGAGGTCGACCGTCACCAGCTCCGGCACCGGCAGCCCCAGCCGCCGGCCCAACTCCCCGGCCAGCACCTCCGCCACCAGCGCCTTGCGGCCCTGCGCGGCGCCGACCCACTTCAGCGCGTAGAGCCGCCGGTCGTCGGCCTCGACCAGGCCCGGCATCGAGCCGCCTTCTCGCAGTGGCGTCACGTACCGGATCGCCGTCACCTCGGGGAGCACGCCCCGAGCTTATCCGTACGGGGCCCCCGCCCGCCCGCCCCGGCCGCACCCCCGCCTGCCCCGCCCCGGTGGCAGCCCCCGCTGCTCCGTGCGAGTGTGGCGGTCATCGATGGGGACCTTCACGGAACAACCCGCACGGCAAAGGGATGAGCGATGGAACGACCTCGAATCCTGATCGTGGGCGGCGGCTTCGCCGGCCTCGAGTGCGCCCGCCGCCTCGAACGCAAACTCTCGCCCTCCGAGGCGGAGATCTCGCTCGTCACCCCGTTCAGCTACCAGCTCTACCTCCCCCTGCTCCCCCACGTCGCCGCCGGCGTCCTCACCCCCCAGTCGGTCGCGATCTCGCTGCGCCGCAGCCTGCGCCGCACCCACATCGTCCCGGGCGGCGCGATCGGCGTGGACCCGGAGTCCAAGGTCTGCGTGGTGCGCAAGATCACCGACGAGGTGATCGCCCAGAAGTACGACATCCTCGTGCTCGCCCCCGGCAGCGTCACCCGCACCTTCGACATCCCCGGCCTGACCGACTACGCCCGGGGCATGAAGACCCTCGCCGAGGCCGCGTACGTCCGCGACCACGTGATCGCCCAACTCGACCTCGCCTCCGCCACCCTGGACCAGCGCGAGCGCGAGTCCCGGCTGCAGTTCGTCGTGGTCGGCGGCGGCTACGCGGGCACCGAGACGGCCGCCTGCCTCCAGCGCCTCACCACCGCCGCGACCCACCGCTACCCGCGCCTGGACGCCCGGCAGATCAAGTGGCACCTGATCGACATCGCCCCGAAGCTGATGCCCGAACTCGGCGACGCCCTCGGCACCGCCGCCCTGGAGGTGCTGCGCGCCCGGGGCATCGAGGTGTCGCTCGGCGTCTCGGTGGCCGAAGTCGGCGCCGAGAGCGTCAAGTTCACCGACGGCCGGGTCCTCCCCTGCCGCACCCTGATCTGGACGGCCGGCGTGGCCGCGAGCCCGCTGATCGGCACCCTGGACGCGGAGACCGTCCGCGGGCGCCTCGCGGTGACGGCCGAGATGCGGGTGCCGCAGTTCGAGGGCGTGTTCGCGCTCGGCGACGCGGCCGCCGTCCCCGACCTCGCCAAGGGCGACGGCGCGGTCTGCCCGCCCACCGCCCAGCACTCCGCCCGGCAGGGCCGCGCGGTGGCGAACAACGTGATCGCCTCGCTGCGCAACCAGCCCCTGGAGCCGTACTTCCACAAGGACCTGGGCCTGGTCGTCGACCTCGGCGGCAAGGACGCGGTGTCCAAGCCGCTGGGCATCGAACTGCGCGGCGTCCCCGCCCAGCTGGTGGCCCGCGGCTACCACCTGATGGCGATGCGCACCAACGTCGCCAAGTTCCGGGTGGGCGCGAACTGGACGCTCAACGCCACTGCCGGGGACGACTTCGTCCGCACCGGCTTCCTGGCCCGCCAGCCCGCCCGGCTGCGCGACTTCGAGTACACCGACGCGTATCTGACGAGTGATCAGGTCAGGTCCCACGCCCAGTCCTTGCTCGCCAAGGGCTGACGAGCGCCGACGAGGGCCGACAAGGGCCGACAAGGGCTGATCCGGCCAGATACGACGGACCGGCCGCCCCTCTCCGGTGAGGGGCGGCCGGTCCGGGCCGTCAGCGCGCGTTCAGGTACATCCCGCTCGCGTCCTGCCCGGCCGTGTTGCGGCAGGCCCAGTCACCGCTGGTGCGCCCCCACAGCAGGGTCAGGCAGCGCCCGAGCGCGGCCTGCCCGTAGTAGTTGGGGTGCATGGACTCCTGCAGCACGCCCTGGCTGCTGTTCAGCCCGCCGTCCAGGAAGCGCGCCCACTCGCTGGTGGTCGCGGACGGCCCGGTGGTGGCGGTGGGCTGCTGGGTGGCCGTGGAGCAGACCTCGCGGCCCTGGAGCATGTCCGACAGGTCCAGGAACTGCGCGCCCTTGGCGGCGGCGACGCCCGCCAGCCCCTTGGAGATCTGCGGCACCAGCGAGTCGCGCGCCCAGTCGGCGTCCGTGTTCCAGAACGGGCAGCCGCCGGTGTCGGAGCGGCTCCAGTCGCTCTCGGGGTAGCGCATCTCGGCGCTGCGCGGGATCGGCGACGGGTAGGACTGGAGCACCAGCCGGTAGTCGCCCTGGGCGTAGCCGGCGTCGGACATGACGGCCCGGATCTCGTCGATCGCCTTGCCGACGCTCGCCATCGCGGTGGGCATCTTGGAGTCGATCGTGGACTGCTCCGAGTCGTGGCAGTACGAACCCCAGATCAGGAAGTCCTGCACGCAGTCGGAGATGACGCCGCTGAAGCCGAGGTCGTTGCCGCCGATCGACAGGGTGATCAGCTTGACGTTGTTCTGCCGCGCGACGGTGGCGAGCTGGTCGGCCTGCGGGGCCTCGCCCTTGAGCGACTGGCCGCCGTTGGAGGCGCGGAAGACGTTCGCGGAGACGGCCCCGGAGCAGGCCAGGTTGATCCGGTTCTGCGCGACGCCCGCCGCGCCGATCACCTCGGCGACGTCCGAGCGGTCGCAGCCGCTCGCGGCGGTGGCGCCGTAGACCGTCGACGCGTCGGCCGAACTGCCGTTCCAGGCACGGTCGGTGCCGTTGTGGCTGCCGCTGGTCCCGGCGGCGTTGCCCATCCAGCGTCCGGCTTCGCCGGAGATGTAGCTGTCGCCGAGGGTCACGCTGGCGGTCGGCCCCGAGGGGGCGGCGGGCGCGGCCGAGGCGGCCGGGGCCACCGCCACCAGCCCGGCCGCGGCCAGCGGCAGGGCGAGGGCGGCGGCGAGCAGCCGCGAACCGCGGCGCGGGGTGGTGCGGGTGATGCTCGAACTGTTTTCGGGCACGACGGAAACTCCTGCGGCTCGATCCCCCCGCGTGGTGGGGGCGGGGGGACGCGTCGGGAAGGGGAAGGCCGCCGGCCGGTGGCGCCAAGAAGATGGCATGCTCGCGCCCGCGCGCGCCAGACGCGTGCACGAGGTTTCCCTCTTTGTTACCGACGGGTTCAGACCAGCCGCGAACCGCCACCGCCCGTTCCCAGGACGGCCGCCAGGTCGTCGGCCAGCCGTCGCGCGTCCGCGGTATCCAGCGTCGCGGTGGTGAGCCGCAGCCCGGGCGGGGACTGGATGCGGTAGCGGGCGCCGGGCGCGGCGACCCAGCCGCGCTGCAGCAGCGCCGCCACCGCCGACGTCTCGTCCGACACCGGCACCCAGACGTTCAGTCCGCTCTCGCCGTGCGCCTCGATCCCGCGCGCCGCCAGCTCGCGCAGCAGCGCGTCCCGGCGGGCGCGGTACGCGGCGGCCACCTTCGGGGCGGGCGCCGCGTCCGTGCGCCACAGCTCGGCGACGGTGTGCTGGAGCAGGTGGCTGACCCAGCCGGCCCCGAGCCGCAGCCGCCCGGCGACCCGGCCGACGGTCTCCGCGTCCCCGACCGCCACCGAGAGCCGCAGGTCCGGCCCGTACGCCTTGGCCGCCGAGCGCACCACCGCCCAGCGCAGCGGCCCGGAGCCGACCAGCGGGTGGTAGGCCTGGTCGACCATGCCGTGCCCGTGGTCGTCCTCGATCAGCACCAGGTCGGGGTGCCCGGCGAGGACGGCGCGCAGCTCGGCGGCCCGTGCGGCGGTGAGCGCGGCGCCGGTCGGGTTCTGCGCCCGGCTGGTGACGACCAGGGCGCGGGCGCCCTCCGCCAGCGCGGCGGCGAGCGAGTCGGGCAGCGGCCCCTCGTCGTCCAGCCGTACGGGCGAGGGGCGCAGCCCCATGGCGGGCAGCAGGTCGAGCAGGCTGCCCCAGCCCGGGTCCTCGACGGCGACGGCGTCCCCGGGGCGCAGCCAGGCGCCGAGGATGCGCTCGACGGCGTCGAGGGAGCCGGAGGCGACGACGACCGGTCCGCCGGGCAGCCCGTCCGCCTCGAAGGACTCCCGTGCGAGGTCGAGGAGTCGGGGGACGGCGGCGGCGTGCCCGTAGAGCACCGGCGAGGCGCGGGAGGCCTCGGCGGCGGCCGCGAGGGCCGGGGCGAGGTCGGGCAGCAGGGCCGGGTCCGGGTTGCCGGTGGAGAGGTCCCGCGCGTGCGGCGGGACGGGCATCCGGATCTGGTCGCGCGGGGTGAGGGAGGGCCGGGGCAGGACGCGGCTGCCCCGGCGCCCGGCCGTCTCGATGACGCCCCGGTCGCGCAGCAGCCGGTAGGCGGCGGCGACGGTGTTGGGGTTGACGCCGAGCTCGGCGGCGAGGTCGCGCAGCGGGGGGAGCGCGGCGCCGGGGGCGATCAGGCCCCGGCTGACCCCCTGCTCGATGTGGGCCGCGATCTCACTGGCGCGTCGCCCTTTCAGCGGATAGTCTCCTAGCACAAAGAACATTATGCACTAGTACATAGAGGTTGTCATGTCGGTCGACACACCAGGCACCACCACGGACACGCCCGCCTACTCCCGCACCCCGCGCACCGTGCCGACCCGCTACAAGGACCGCGCCACCTGGGAGCAGGAGGCGATCCACACCATCCTCGACGGCACCTACCTCTGCCACCTCGGCTTCGTCGCGAACGGCGCCCCGGTCGTCCTGCCGACGATCTTCGCCCGGGTCGGCAGCCGGCTCTACATCCACGGCTCCACCGGCAGCCGCCCGCTGCGCGGCGCCTCCGACGAGCAGGGCCTGCCGGTCTGCGTCACCGTCACCCACGTCGACGCCCTGGTGCTGGCCAAGTCCGCCTTCAACCACTCGATCAACTTCCGCTCGGTCGTCGCCCACGGCACCGCGTACCAGGTCACCGACCCCGAGGAGCTGGACGTCGCCCTGGCCGCCCTCGTCGACCACACCGTCCCCGGCCGCTCCGCCGAGGTCCGCCCCGCCAGCCCCAAGGAGCTGGCCGCCACCGCCGTCATCCGGCTGGAGCTGGACGAGGTCTCCGCCAAGACCCGCTCGGACGGCGTCAACGACGAGCCCGAGGACCTCGACCTCCCGCACTGGGCCGGCCTCGTCCCCGTCACCACCGTGCACGGCGCCCCCGAGCCGTCCCCGCACACCACCGTCCCTCTGCCCGCGCACATGAGCGCCTTCCCGCGCTGACCGAGGAGTCCACCGTGCTCATCCGCTCCTGGGACAGGGGCGACGAGGAGGAATGGCGCGCCTGGCTCGCCGAGGGCCGCGACTTCGGCCTCCTCGCCGCCAACGGCGGGCCCGGCGAGGGCCCCGTCCTCGTCCCCACGCACTTCCTGCTGGACGCCGACCGCGGCGAGATCCTGCTCCACCTCGCCGCGCCCAACCCCCTGCTGGCCGCCGTCCGCGCCGACCCGCACGTCACCCTCGCCGTCACCGACGGCTACGCCTTCGCGCCCGGCCACTGGCGCGGCGCCCCGGGCACGCCCACCAGCTACTACGCCTCCGTGCACTTCCACTGCACGGCCGAGGTCGTGGAGTCCCCCACCGCCAAGGCGGAGATCCTCAACCGCCAGCTGGCGCACTTCCAGCCCGAGACTCCCGAGGTCCGCGTCGTCCCCGGCGAGGGCGAGCTGGCCCGCCAGCTGCCCGGCCTGCGCGGGCTGCGGCTGGCCGTGCGCGAGGTGCGGGCCAAGTTCAAGTACGACGACAAGAAGCCCGCCGAGGCGCAGCGCGCGCTCGCCGACCACCTCGCCGAGCGCGCGGACGGCCCCGGCCGCGCCCGCGACCAGTACGCCGGCGCCCGCGACCAGCTGCTGCGCCGTCACCAGCGGCGCACGGCCACGACGAACCGGCCCTGATCCCCCCGGACCACCCCGGACCACCCCGGACCACCCGGGATCACCCGATCGGTCGCCGTGGCCGGGCGCGGCCCCGCCGCCGCTGCTCGAATGTGAGACGAATCCTGCCCACTCGGCCGTAGGAGCGGGCCCGTCCACTCGGGGAGCGCGCTTGTCCACACCCACCAGCCACCGGGCCGGCGAGGCACACCTCGGCCACGTGGTGTTCATCTCCGCGGCCGCCGCGATGGGCGGCTTCCTGTTCGGCTACGACAGCGCGGTGATCAACGGCGCCGTGACGGGCATCCAGAAGCACTTCGAGGTGGGCCACGGCACCACCGCCTTCGTGGTGGCCATCGCGCTGCTCGGCTCGGCCGCCGGCGCGGTGGTCGCCGGCCGCCTGGCCGACCACATGGGCCGGGTGCGCACGATGCTGCTGGCCGCCGTGCTGTTCGCGGCCAGCGGCGTCGGCTCGATGTTCCCGCCGAACATCGAGACGCTGGCCACCTGGCGCGTGATCGGCGGCATCGCGATCGGCATCGCCTCGGTGATCGCGCCCACCTACATCGCCGAGGTCGCCCCCACCGCGTACCGGGGCCGGCTCGCCTCCTTCCAGCAGATGGCGATCGTGCTCGGCATCACCGTCTCCCAGCTGGCGAACTGGGCGCTCAACCAGGCCGCCGGCGGCGAGTCCACCGGCCACCTGGGCGGCATCCAGGCCTGGCAGTGGATGCTCGGCGTCGAGACCGTCCCGGCCCTGGTGTACGGCCTGATGGCCCTGTCCATCCCCGAGTCCCCGCGCTTCCTGATCGCCGACCACCGCGAGGCGCAGGCCCGCAAGGTGCTGGTGGAGGTGGAGGGCGAGGGCGTGGACCTCGACGCCCGGGTCGCGGAGATCCGCGGGGTGCTGGAGTCCGCCCACAAGCCCCGCCTCAAGGACCTCCTGGGCGGGCGCTTCGGCCTGCTGCCCATCGTCTGGGTCGGCATCGGCGCCTCGGTGTTCCAGCAGTTCGTCGGCATCAACGTGATCTTCTACTACTCCTCCTTCCTGTGGCAGTCGGTGGGCATCAACGAGTCCAACTCCCTGCTGATCAGCCTCTCCACCTCGATCATCAACGTGATCGGCACGGTGGTCGCGATGGCCCTGGTGGACCGCATCGGCCGCAAACCGCTGGCGCTGGCCGGCTCCATCGGCATGGCCGCCGCGCTGGGCACCGCCGCCTGGGCCTTCTCCTACCGCAGCGGCACCGGCGACACCGCGACCCTGGACAACACCCACGCCACCGTCGCCCTGATCGCCGCGCACGTCTTCGTCTTCTGCTTCGCCTTCTCCTGGGGCGTGGTGGTCTGGGTGCTGCTCGGCGAGATGTTCCCCAACCGCATCCGGGCGCTGGCCCTGTCCGTGGCCGCCTCCGCCCAGTGGATCGCCAACTGGGCTATCACCGTGAGCTTCCCGGACCTCGCCGACTGGAACCTCTCGGCCACGTACGTCATCTACGCCGCCTTCGCGCTGCTCTCCATCCCGTTCGTGGCCTTCTGCATCAAGGAGACCAAGGGCCGCGCCCTCGAAGAGATGGGCTGACCCCACGCGGCACCAGAATCCGACCCACCGAGAGGACCCCATGCCTGACCAGGGCGGCTCCCGGCAGAACGTCACCTTCCCGAGCAACGGCCGCACCGCGCACGGCTACCTGGCCCGCCCGCCGCAGGGCGTCGGCCCGGGCCTGGTGCTGGTGCAGGAGTGGTGGGGCCTCACCTCGCACGTCGCGACGATGGCCGACCGCTTCGCCGCCGAGGGGTTCACCGTCCTCGCCCCCGACCTCTTCGGCGGCACGACCACCCACGACGGCACCGAGGCGGCCCGCTTCCAGCGCGAACTGCCCGTCGAGCGGGCCGTGGAGGACCTCTCCGGCGCCGTCGGCCACCTGCTGGCGCTGGACGGCGTGGTGGGCGACGCCGTCGGCGCCGTCGGCTTCTGCATGGGCGGCGGCTTCGCCCTGCTGCTCGCCGCCCGCGAGGGCGACCGCGTGGCCGCCGTGGTGCCCTTCTACGGCCTGCCGCCCGACCCGGAGTTCGACTACCGCGGCCTGACCGCCCATGTGCTGGGCCACTTCGGCGAGTTGGACGGCTCCCTCCCGATGGCCGTGGTCGACGAGGCGGCGATCCGCATCGGCGAGGCCACCGACGTCCGCCCGGAGTTCCACTTCTACCCGGCCGGCCACGCCTTCATGAACGACGAGAACCCGATCGGCACCTACGACCCGCTCCAGGCCCGGATCGCCTGGCGCCGAACCCTCACCTTCCTTTTCGGCCACCTGGGTTGAGCCCTTCCGCGCCAGGTGCGAAAACCCGATAGACAGCTGTACGAACCCACGCCATAGTCACCGGGTGTCGACCCCCTCCCCCGCACCCCGCCGCTTCGCCTGGGCCAGCCGCAACTTCCGCATCCAGACCACGGCCACCGTCGTCAGCGGACTCGGCAACGCCGGCGCCCCCATCGCCACGGCGTTCGCCGTCCTGGAGAACGGCGGCTCCGCCACCGAGGTCGGCTACGTCACGGCGGCCCGCCTCGTCCCCACCGTCCTGCTGCTGATGCTCGGCGGCGCCCTCGCCGACCGCCTCCCCCGCCACCGGATCATGGTCGGCGCCAACCTGTTCAGCGGCGTCGCCCAGGCCGTCCTCGCCGTCCTCGTCCTCGCCGGGAACGTCCAGCTCTGGCAACTGCTGGTGCTCAACGCGGCCGGCGGCGCCGGATACGCCCTCTACTCCCCCGCCTCCGGCGGCATGATCATGCAGGCCGTCCCGCAGGAGTACGCCGCCAAGGCCTTCGCGGTCTTCCGGATGGGCCTCAACGCCTCCCAGATCGGCGGCGCCGCCCTCGGCGGGGCGCTCACCACGGCCGTCGGCCCCGGCTGGGTGCTCGCCCTGGACGCCCTGTGCTTCCTGATCGCCGCCTCCCTGCGCTTCCTCCTCGAACCCGAGGAGGCCCCCGCGCCCAGCGGCGGCAGCATGCTGCGCGACCTGCGCGAGGGCTGGCGGGAGTTCGTCTCCCGCCGCTGGCTCTGGGTGATCGTCCTGCAGTTCTCCGTCCTGGTCGCCTGCATCGGCGCCGTCGAGTCGGTGTACGGCCCGGTCGTCGCCGACCAGCGCCTCGGCGGCGCGAGCAGCTGGGGCCTGGCCATGGCCGCGTACGGCGCGGGCCTGGTCGCCACCGGCTTCCTGATGGCCCGCTGGCGCCCGCGCCGCATCCTGCTGGTCGGCAACTGGGGCGTGTTCCTCTTCGGCGTGCCGGCGCTCGCCCTGGCCCTGCACGCCTCCCTGCCACTGCTCGCGCTGGCGATGTTCCTCTCCGGCGTCGGCGTCACGGTCTTCGGCGTCAACTGGATGGTCGCGCTCCAGCAGGAGATCCCCGAGGAGGCCTTCTCCCGGATCGTCGCCTACGACGAGCTCGGCTCCTACTCGCTCTCCCCCGTCGGCACCGCGCTCGCCGGCCCGGCCGCCGCCGTCCTCGGCCTCGACGGCGCCCTGTGGGCCTGCGCCGTGCTGTGCCTGCTGCTCAGCGCGGCCGTCCTGGTCGACCCCCAGGTCCGCCGGCTGAGCAGGCGGAGCACGAAGGACGCATCGGAGGTCGCACGCGAGCCCGCCCCCGCGCCGTGAGCGCCCCGTGCGCCCCGCGTGCGCCAGCCCCCGAGCAACCCCTGGGGCCGGTGAGGCGTCCGACCAGGTGACAGAACCACCGTTCCCGGGGGGCCTCAGGTGCCGAAGCCACTGCTGTTCCTGGACGTCGACGGGGTGCTGAACCCGGTCTGCCCGCACCCGGACGCCGGGTTCGACCCGCACACCCTGCTCGGCTACTCCGTCCTGCTCAGCGCCCGGCACGGCCGCTGGCTGCGCGAACTCGCCGGCGTCTACGACCTCGTGTGGGCCACGACATGGGAGGAGCACGCCAACGAGCACATCGCCCCGGCGATCGGACTCGACCCCCTCCCCGTGGTCCGCTTCACCGGATACGTCCCGCAGCCCGGCGACCCCCGCGTCCCCCTGATGGAGCTGTTCTCCGCCGCCAAGTGGGCCCCGCTGCTGCGCTACGCCGCCGGGCGCCCCTTCGCCTGGGTCGACGACGTCATCCCGACCAGGCTGATCCGCAACTCCCTCTGGCGCCGCGACCGCCTGCTCCTGCGCATCGACCCCGGCCAGGGCCTGGAACGCCGCCACGTCGAGCGGCTGCTCGCCACCCCGCCGCGCCAGGCGGCACTCGGCGGCCTCAGGGGGTCGGCAGCCAGCTGACGTGCCCGGCCAGCAGCGCGTACCCGACGAAGGCCACGGTGTCGATCAGCGCGTGCGCCGCCACCAGCGGCATCACCCGCCCCCAGCGCCGGTACAGCAGGCAGAACACCGCCCCCATCACCATGTTGCCGACCAGCCCGCCGACCCCCTGGTACAGGTGGTACGAGCCGCGCACCACCGAGCTGGTCACCAGCACCGCCGGCCAGGACCACCCCGCCTGCCCCAGCCTGCGCAGCAGGTAGCCCAGGACGACGACCTCCTCCAGGATCGCGTTCTGCCAGGCCGACAGCACCAGCACCGGCACCCGCCACCACACGTCCGGCAGCCCGGACGGCGCCACCGTCAGGTTGTACCCGGCCGCCTGCGAGGCCAGGTACAGCACCAGCCCGGAGCCGCCGATCGCCGCCGCGACGGCCGCGCCCCGGCCGAGGTCGCGCAGCTTCTGCCCGAGGTCGAAGCCGAGCACCCGCAGCGAGACGCCCTCGCGCACCAGCAGGTAGCCGACCAGCACCGCCGGCATCAGGCCGCGCCCGATGTAGTAGAGCTGCCACACCAGGTCCAGCCAGGGCCGCCCGGGCGCCCGCGAGCCGTTGAGCGTGGCGACCTGCTGGCCCAGCTGGATCGGCTCGGTGAGCGACCCCGCGAAGCTGATCAGCGCGCTGATCCCGCTGGCCCCCAGCGAGAGCCCGAGCACGATCAGCAGTTCCACGACGAACAGCCGGCGGCTCGCCCGCACGGTCTCCGGCTCGGTCGGGACGGTGGTCACGGGCGCTCCAGTCGGACGGTCGCTCACACGGCCGCACCGGCCGCAGGAACGATCATCCTGACACAGCCGACTACCCCACCGGCCAGGTGTGCACCGGCTCCCCGCTGCGCATGTGTTCGGCGTAGCGCCGGGTCATCGCGGCGAGCGCGGCCGGCCGGTCCATCCCGTACCGTTCGCGCAGCCGGTGGAAGGTGGCGCTCTGCCAGGAGGCGCCGTTGGTGCGGCGCAGGCAGCGTTGCTCGATGATGCCCAGGTAGCGGTCCCGGTCCCCGGGCTCGACCCCCCACTCGTCCAGCCCCTGGTGGGCCATCGGCAGCAGTTCGTCCAGCACCAGGTCGACGGCCGGGACGGTGGCGAGCCCGCCGCCGCGCCCCGCCCGCCCGGAGCGCGGCCACTGGAACACCGCGTCGATGCCGTAGCGGGCGCCCTGCCGGAAGTTCTCGTCCGCCCGCTCGAACGGCAGCCGCGTCCACACCGGTCGGGGCTGCTCGGCGAGCACCCGCACCAGCCCGTAGTAGAAGGCCGCGTTGGCGAGGGTGTCGGCCACCGTCGGCCCGGCGGGCAGCGACCGGTTCTCGACCCGCAGGTGCGCGACCCCGTCGGAGACGTCGTAGACGGGCCGGTTCCAGCGGTAGATGGTGCCGTTGTGCAGCCGCATCTCGGCGAGCCGGGGCGCGCCGCCGGAGGCCAGCACCTTCAGCGGGTCCTCGTCGTCGCAGATCGGCAGCAGCGCCGGGAAGTAGCGCAGGTTCTCCTCGAAGAGGTCGTAGGCCGAGTCGACCCAGCGCTCGCCGAACCAGGTGATGGGACGCACGCCCTGCGCCTTGAGCTCCGCCGAGCGGGTGTCGCAGGCCTGCTGGAAGAGCACTGGACGGGTCTCGCGCCACAGCTCGCGCCCGAACAGGAAGGGCGAGTTGGCGCCGAGCGCGAGCTGCGGGCCGCAGATCGCCTGGGCCGCGTTCCACACCGAGGAGAACCGCTGCGGGGTGACCTGCAGGTGCAGTTGCAGCGAGGTCGCCGCCGCCTCCGCGACCATGGTGATCGACTCCAGCTGGAGGTGTTCGACCCCCTCGATGTCCAGCGCGATCTCCTCGCCCCTGGCGGCCAGGATCTGGTCGCTGAGCAGGCTGTAGCGCTGGTTGCTGCTCATCGCGTCCAGCCCGGTGTGGGCGTGCTCCAGGGTCGGCAGGATGCCCACCATGACGATCCGGGCCCCGGCCTCGGCCGCCCGCCGGTCGGCGTAGCGCAGGCCGGTGTCGATCTCCTCGCGCAGGTCCTCGAAGACGTGCCCGCAGAGCCGGTGCGGGGCGATGTTGACCTCGATGTTGAACCGGCCGAGCTCGGTCTGGAAGTCGCTGGAGCCGATCGCGCTGAGCACCTGCGCGTTGTGCATCACCGGCAGGCCCTGCTCGTCGGCCAGGTTGAGCTCGATCTCCAGGCCCATCACCGCACGCGGCCGGTCGAACCGGTTCTCGCTCAGCATCCGGCCCAGCGCGTCCTGGCACGCCTGGAGCTTGCGCCGGTACAACTGCCGGTCCGCCAGATCCGCTCGTGTCGCCACGACCTTCTCGCCCACGGTTCCCCTCCTCCTGGACCACCCCGCCGACCGTGCCACAGCATCATGCCCGCCTCGAAGATCGATACCCGAATGCCTCTAGCGGCTTGCAATGCAAGGAAACTGACGGAGATTCACGGCATCTGCCGACTTGCCCGACGCCACCGCCTGTGATAAACAGGTCACCCTGCGCATTTGTTCGAAGGAATTCGCACAGCGCTCCGGCCGTCGCCCGTCCCCGCCCCGAGTCCCTCGTCGACGGCGGCGACAGCGCCGGCACCGCGATCCTGCACAACCGGACACGGCCGGGCCCCCGTCACCGCCGACGCACCCGAGCCCCGCCGGTATGCCGCACTCGCACGCCGATCTCGCACGGAGGGCGGACCCCGCCATGACTCTGCAGACCCCCCAGCCCCCACCGAGCGCGCTGCGCGCGGTCCTGGGCGCGCTCGACTCGGAGACAGCGCTGCGCCAACCGGCCGCCGCGGCGCTCCTCCATCCGACCGGCCCACTGCTGCCCGCCCACCCGCTCGCCGTCCACGTCCTGGACGGCCCGCGGGCCGAACTGTCCGCCGCCCGCCGCACGGGCTGGCGCTTCCTGATCAAGGACGGCCCCGAGGTGGCCGCCGCCGCGGAGGTGGTCCAGAGCGCCGAGGGGCACACCTTCTCCCACTTCACCGCCGGCCCCTACCTCGACTCGACGGTCCGCGCGCTGCGCCAGGCCTGGCAGATCGCCCAGGGCTCCCGCGCCCAGCGCCGCCCCCGGCTGCTCACCTTCCCCGGCCAGTACGCGACGGCCCTGTGGCTGCACAGCCCCGAGGCCGACCCGTCCGCCGACCTGCTGATCCCGCTCGCCCCGGCCCCGCTCGGCGTCACCGCCCACCGCGCCTACCCGGCGGCCGACCTGCTCCCCCTGCTCGCCCGGGCGCCCCTGGCGCGGCCGCTGCTGCTCGGCTCCTCCTGAGCCGACCGCACGCACGGGCCGCCGGGCACCTCCGCCCGGCGGCCCTTCGGCATGCCCGCCCGGACGGCCCCTCACCCGAACGGGCCACTCCCCATGGCCCCATCGGGCCATGCAGCGCCTGACCCACCGGTGCGCCGAATCCCCCGCCGCCCACCTGAACGGGTGATCTCCGCTCGTGAGTTGTGGCGCATGTCACCAAATCGCTGCGCGCACGTCCGTAGATGCCGACACTGGGAACCAGCGTGGAAGGACCACCTGTCCTACCCACTTGAGCGCCGGTCAACACCTGGTCGGCGCATGGACAGTATCCGGCCACTGCGGCGGCCCCCGGCGACCCGCCGGCGACCGCTTCACGGGGAGGATCGCAGCGAAGCGAGGGTACGCGTATGTGCCAGCACCGTCCTGAGTGCCCGTCGGCCGAGTCCGAGGACCGCGAAGCCGCCGTACCGGTGGCCTGCCACCCGGAGCAGGGCTGGAGCCTGCTCTGCAACGGCGTCGTCCTCTTCGAGGACACCGGAGAGCTGCTGCCCGACGGCCGGGTGATCGCCCCGCGCCGCCCCGTCGCCCACGCGGCCTGACCATCCGGCGGGGGCAGCCGCCGAACCAGGAGCAGAGCGAACGGGGCGGGGCCCCGGCGAAAGGATTCGCCGGGGCCCCGCCTCACGCGTCCGTCGCTCAGACGCCGTACTCGTCCAGCGGCGGGCAGGAGCAGACCAGGTTGCGGTCGCCGTACGCGCCGTCGATGCGGCTCACCGGCGGCCAGTACTTGTCCGCCGGGTTGACGCCGGCCGGGAAGACGGCCTCCTGCCGCGAGTAGCCGTGCGCCCACTCGCCGGCCAGCTCGGCGGCGGTGTGCGGGGCGTTGAGCAGCGGGTTGTCGTCCTTCGCCCACGCGCCCGAGCCGACCTTGTCGATCTCCGCGCGGATCTCGACCATCGCGTCGCAGAACCGGTCGATCTCGTGCAGGTCCTCGGACTCGGTCGGCTCGATCATCAGCGTGCCGGCCACCGGGAACGACATCGTCGGCGCGTGGAAGCCGTAGTCGATCAGGCGCTTGGCGATGTCGTCCACCGTCACGCCCGTCTCCTTGGTCAGCGGGCGCAGGTCGATGATGCACTCGTGGGCGACGAGGCCGCCCGGGCCGGTGTAGAGCACCGGGAAGTGCGGGGCCAGGCGCTTGGCGATGTAGTTGGCGTTCAGCACGGCGACCTGGGTCGCGTGCTTGAGGCCCTCGCCGCCCATCAGCCGGACGTACGCCCAGGAGATCGGCAGGATCGCCGCCGAGCCCCACGGCGCGGCCGAGATCGGGCCGACGCCGGTGGCCGGGCCGGCCTCCGGCTGGAGCGGGTGGTTGGGCAGGTACGGCGCCAGGTGGGCGCGCACCGCGACCGGGCCGACGCCCGGGCCGCCGCCGCCGTGCGGGATGCAGAAGGTCTTGTGCAGGTTCAGGTGCGAGACGTCCGCGCCGAACTTGCCCGGCTTGGCGAGGCCGACCAGGGCGTTCAGGTTGGCGCCGTCCACGTACACCTGGCCGCCGGCCTCGTGCACCAGGGCGCAGATCTCGGTGATCTGGGTCTCGTACACGCCGTGGGTCGACGGGTAGGTGACCATCAGCACGGCGAGCTCGTCGCGGTGCTTCTCGATCTTGGCCTTGAGGTCCTCGACGTCCACGTCGCCGTCGACCAGGGTCTTGACCACGACCACGCGCATGCCGGCCATCACCGCGGAGGCGGCGTTGGTGCCGTGCGCCGAGGACGGGATGAGGCAGACGTCGCGCTGGGCGTCGCCGTTGGCGTGGTGGTAGGCGCGCACGGCCAGCAGGCCCGCGAACTCGCCCTGGGAGCCGGCGTTCGGCTGGATCGAGACGGCGTCGTAGCCGGTGACCTCGACGAGCTGCTGCTCCAGCTGGCGGATCAGGGTCAAGTAGCCCTGGGCCTGGTCGATCGGGGCGAAGGGGTGCAGCTGGCCGAACTCCGGCCAGGTCACGGCCTCCATCTCGGTGGTCGCGTTGAGCTTCATGGTGCAGGAGCCCAGCGGGATCATGCCGCGGTCCAGCGCGTAGTCGCGGTCCGACAGGCGGCGCAGGTAGCGCAGCATGGCGGTCTCGGAGCGGTGGCTGTGGAAGACCGGGTGGGTGAGGTACTCGTCCTCGCGCAGCAGCGCGACGGGCAGGGTGTCGGCGGCCTCGGCGGCCTGGACGCCCTCGACGCCGAACGCGGCCCAGACGGCGGCCAGGTGCTCGCGGGTGGTGGTCTCGTCGGTGGAGACCGAGATCCGGTCCTCGCCGTCCTGGTACACGTTGACGCCCCGCGCGCGGGCGGCGGCGGCGATCTCGCCGGCCCGGCCCGGGACGACGGCGGTGACGGTGTCGAAGAACTCGCCGTGCAGCAGCTCGACGCCGCCGGCCCGCAGGCCCTCGGCGAGGGCGGCCGCGTAGCGGTGGGTGCGGCGGGCGATGTCCGCCAGGCCGTCCGGGCCGTGGTAGACGGCGTACATCGAGGCCATCACGGCGAGCAGCACCTGGGCGGTGCAGATGTTGCTGGTGGCCTTCTCGCGGCGGATGTGCTGCTCGCGGGTCTGCAGCGCCAGGCGGTAGGCGCGGTTGCCGTCCGAGTCGACGGAGACGCCGACGAGGCGGCCGGGCAGCGAGCGGGCGTACTCGGCGCGCACCGACAGGTAGCCGGCGTGCGGGCCGCCGAAGCCCATCGGGACGCCGAAGCGCTGCGAGGTGCCACAGGCGATGTCCGCGCCCAGCTCGCCGGGGGACTTGAGCAGGGTCAGCGCCAGCAGGTCGGCGGCGACGGCGACGATCGCGCCGAGGCCGTGCGCCTGCTCGATCACGGGGGCGAGGTCGCGCACGACGCCGGTGGCGCCCGGGTACTGGAGCAGCACGCCGAAGACGCCGCGCTCGGCGATCTCGGCGGGGATGCCCTCGGACAGGTCGGCGACGACGACCTCGACACCGGTCGGCAGGGCGCGGGTGTTGATCACCGCGACGGTCTGCGGCAGGGTCTCGGCGTCGACCAGGAAGACGCCGCCCTTGACCTTGGTCACGCGGCGGGCCAGGGCCATCGCCTCGGCGGCGGCGGTGCCCTCGTCCAGCAGCGAGGAGCCGGAGGTCGGCAGCCCGGTGAGGTCGGAGACGACGGTCTGGAAGTTGAGCAGCGCCTCCAGGCGGCCCTGCGAGATCTCCGGCTGGTACGGCGTGTAGGCCGTGTACCAGGAGGGGTTCTCCATGACGTTGCGCAGGATCACCGGCGGGGTGAAGGTGCCGTAGTAGCCCAGGCCGATCATCGGCTGGAGCACCTGGTTGCGGCCGGCCAGCTCGCGCAGCTCGGCGAGGACCTGGGCCTCGGTGCGGCCGGCGGGCAGGTCCAGGCCGGTGATCGAACGGATGGCCTCGGGAACGGCGGTGGCGGCGAGCTCGTCCAGCGAGCCGTAGCCGACGGAGGCCAGCATCTTCTGCTGGGCGTCCGCGTCGGGGCCGATGTGGCGGTTCTCGAAGGGGCTGGCCAGCTCAAGCTCGGTGAGGGTCCGGGCGCCGGTGGGGCGTCCCGCGTTCGGCTGGGCGTTCATGGTGGTCGAGGCCTCCTGGTCACGGACCGGCGGGGGGTACGCACGCCGGTCCGACCCGCTGCGGACAGCGGTTCGGCCTCGGACGGGCGGACCCGACAGGCCTCCCCCTCTGTCATCGGGACCTGAGAGCTTCGCCCGCACGTAGCGCTGTGGCGCTCCGTCGGCTTGCACCGTCGGTGAGGGTGGGGGTCGTCGGCTCCCGCGCCGGCGCTCCTGCCCTGCTTTCCAGAGTGACCTATCCCGCACGGTACGGATGCCTGAGAGATTCCGGGGAGGAGTTGCTCCTTCGGCGCCCCTACCAGCGGTTTTCGCTGCCGGGGACTCTCCCGCGCGGGCTCGGCGGTCGGGGCCCAGGGTACCAGCGGCAGGCCCTCCGATCACGGGTGCGTCAGGTCACTCGGGGTCTACGCGCGTGGCATCCCTGTGCCCCGGACGGACCAGCGCGCAGCCCGTCCGGCCGCACCCCGCTCGCGCCCGTCCGATTGATGCCCTTTCGTGTGTAGAAGGCGGACGGTCGGGGCGCTCCGGCCGCCGTACCTGCGGGAGTTCCGCAGGCGCAGCGCACTGGAGGAAAGAGTGCAGACCGACATCGACCCCCGCGACCTCATCGGCCACAAGGCGGTCGACCGCAACGGGGACAAGATCGGCACCGTCGACGAGGTGTACCTCGACGACGCCACCGGCCAGCCCGAGTGGGCCGCCGTCCGCACCGGCATCTTCGGCCGGGACGCCTTCGTCCCGCTCACCACGAGCGAGTTCTCCGGCGACGAGCTCCGGGTCCCGTACGACAAGTCGCTGGTCAAGGAGTCCCCGGACTTCGGCGTGGGCCAGCACCTGTCGCCCGCCCAGGAGCTCCAGCTCTACCGCTACTACGGGCTCGACACCCCGGTGGACGGCCGGCCGGCGGCCGATCCCTCCCACCGGGAGGCGCAGCCCGACCTCGACTTCGGCACCACCACCGCAGCGGCCGCCGCCGCGCCGCGCGCCCTCCACTCCCCGGAGCCCGCCGCCGCCCCGACCACCACGACCACCGCCACCCCCTCGACCCCCAGCACCGCCCCGGAGGCCAACGTGCGGACCCTCAGCACCCCCGCGCCCGTCGCTGCCGCCGCCGCCCCGGTGGTCGAGCCCAAGCCGCAGCCCGCCGCCGAGCGGCCGGCCGCCGCGACCCCCGCCGCCACCGTCCCCGTACGGGCGGACGGCGCCGCCACCTCCTCGCCCAGCGGCCCGGTCGAGATCACCTGCCGCGAGGAGCGGCTGGAGATCACCACCGAGTGGCACACCGTCGGCACCGCGAAGCTGCGCAAGTACGTGACCAGCGAGCAGATCGAGCGCCGCGTCCCGGTGGTGCGCGAGCGCGTGCGGGTGGAGCGGATGCCGGTGAGCGAGGCCGAGCGCGCCTCCCTGACGGAGAAGGAGATCGCCGAGGCGGTGGAGGAGGTCACCCTGCGCGAGGAGCGCCCGGTGGTGCGCAAGTACCTCACCCCGATCGAGCGGGTCCGCCTGGTGGTGGAGCGCTACACGGCCGAGGAGGTCGTCCGGGACGAGCTGCGCCGCGAGCACGTCGAGGTCCAGGACTCCACGCCCTCCGCCGACGCCCCGTCCGCCGCCACCCCGGCCGTGGACGGCTCCCGCCCGGCCGCCGCCATGCGCCCGCTGTCCTGACGGCCCCGCCCCGACCGCCCTGTCCTGACACCGCGCCACGAGGGGCCCCGGACCACCCGGTCCGGGGCCTTCGGCGTGCCCGTCCCGGCCCTGACATTTCGCCTTTGCCAAAGCTTAACCGCTCGATATTTGACACTCTTAAGTATCTCCCGGCATCGTTACTTCAGTTCATTCACTATGTACGGGAGGAAGCAACCGTGAGTGAGGCACCACAGCCCACCGTCGCGGCCGAGAAGCAGAGCAGCGCCCGGGTCCTGCCGGCCCTGATCCTGGCGATGCTGTCGTTCAGCGTGATCCAGACCGCCGTCGTCCCGATCCTGCCCTCGCTGGCCAAGGAACTGAGCGTCTCCGGCTCGAGCATCACCTGGCTGATGACCGCCAACCTGCTCTCCGCCGCCGTGCTGACTCCCCTGCTCGGCCGCTTCGGCGACCTCCGGGGCCGCAAGCCGATGCTGATCATCTCGCTGTCCGGCCTGGTCGCCGGCTCGGCGCTGGCCGTCGGCACCCACTCCTTCACCTGGCTCGTCGTCGCCCGCGTCCTGCAGGGCGCCGGCGGTGGCGTGCTCCCGCTGGCGATCAGCATCGTCCGCGACGAGCTGCCCAAGCAGAAGGTGACCGGCGGCGTCGCCGCCATCAGCGCCTCGATGGGCGTCGGCTCCGGCCTCGGCCTGGTGGCCACCGGCCTCCTGCTGGAGCACTGGAGCTACAAGTCGATCTTCTGGATGGGCCTGGCCTTCGGCCTGCTCGCCGTCGCCCTGGTCGTCTTCCGCGTCCCCACCGACCCGGTGACCGACAAGGAGGGCGGCGCCGACCCGCTCGGCGCCCTCACCCTCGCCGCCTGGCTCTCCGCCCTGCTCGTCGCCGTCAGCCAGGGCAACCACTGGGGCTGGACGTCCACCAAGACCCTCGGCCTGTTCGCCGTCGCCGCCGTGGTCGCCCTGGTCTGGGGGATCATCGAGACCAAGGTCGCCCACCCGCTGGTCGACATGAAGATGATGTCCCGCCCGGCCGTCGCCTTCACCAACCTGGCCGGCCTGCTCATCGGCTTCGGCATGTACGGCTCGTTCATGGTCATCAGCAACTTCGCCCAGACCCCGGACAAGCTCGCCCACTACGGCTTCACCGCGAGCGTCCTGCACGCCGGCATCATGCTGCTGCCCTCCGCCCTCGGCTCGATGGTCGCCGCCCCGCTCGGCGCCGTGCTCATCTCCCGTCGCGGCCCGCGCCTGCCCCTGGTCCTCGGCGGCGTCCTCGGCGGCGTCTCCATGGCCTACCTCGCGCTGCGCCACAGCGCCGAGGGCGACATCTACACCGCCTCGGCGATCTTCGGCCTGGGCATCGGCCTGGCCTTCTCCGCGATGCCCGCCTACATCAACGGCGCCGTCCCGGTGGAGCAGAGCGGCATCGCCAACGGCATGAACGCCGTGCTGCGCACCGTCGGCGGCGCCATCGGCACCGCCGTGATGGCCGCCATCCTCACCGGCGACACCATGAAGCTGCCGCCGCAGATCCCGCTGACGCTGCCCACCCTGGACGCCTACAAGCACGCGTTCTGGGCGGCCGCCGTGGTCTGCGCCGTCGCCGGCGCCGTCCCCTTCCTGATCCGCTCCGCGAAGTCGGCCACCGCCGTCACCGCCGGCGGCTCGGCCCCGCAGGACTCCAGCCCCGAGCTGGTCAAGACCGACGCCTGACGAGGCGTCCGGCCCCCGCGCCCAGGGACAGGGAGCGGGGGCCGGCCCGACGGCGGCCGTGAGGGCATCACGACCGCACCCGGGCCGGCACGGAATGCGGCCCCACCCGGTTCCCCCACCGGGTGGGGCCGTTCCGCGTTCTCAGCCCTCCGCCGGCTCCCCCGCCGCGGGCTCGCGCAGCGGCAGCGCCCGCGAGGGCTCCAGCGCCGGATCGTCCACCGCGAAGGTCCGCACCCGCCCCGGCCCGCTCCACGGCGTCTCGAAGCGCACCGTCACCCGCCCCACGCCGCTGCCCTGCACCCACCCCGGCCCGAACTCCGCGTGCTCGACGTCCTGCCCGGGCCACCAGCGCCGCACGACGGCCCCCGGCGCCTCCGCCTCCGCCGGCTCCTCCTCGGCCGCCTCCGGGTGCTCCGCCGCCTCCTCCCGCAGCGCCTGCGCGAACAGGTCCTCCTGCGTGTAGTCGGCCAGTTGGGCCACGCCCACCCCCAGCAGCCGCACCCCGCCGGTGATGTCCACCTGCTCGGCCAGCCGCCGCGCCGTCTCCACGACCACCGCCTCGTCGTCCGTCGGCCCCCGCAGCGTCTCCGAGCGCGTCAACGTCGAGAAGTCGAACCGCCGCACCTTCAGCACCACCGTCCGCCCCGAGCGCCCCGCCGCCCGCAGCCGCCGCACGCAGCGCACCGCCAGCGTCTCCACCTCCCGCAGCACCCGGTCCCGGTCCGCCAGGTCCACCTCGAAGGTGTCCTCCACCGAGACGGACTTCGCGTCCTGGTCGGGCACCACCGGCCGGTCGTCCAGCCCTATCGACATCTGGAAGATCCCGGCGCCGTGCGCCCGCCCCACCAGCTGCACCAGCTCCGCCTCCCCCGCCTCCGCGAGGTCCGCCACCGTGCTCAGCCCGGCCCGCTTCAGCACCTGCTCCGTCGCCGGCCCGATCCCCGGCAGCGCCCGTACGGGCATCGGCCCGAGCACCGCCCGCTCCTGCCCCGGCTCGATCAGCACCATCCCGTCCGGCTTGGCCTTCTCGGAGGCGATCTTCGCCATCAGCTTGGAGCCCGCGGCGCCCACCGAGCCCGTCAGCCCCGTGCGCCGCTGGATGTCCGCCCGCAGGTCCTCCCCCAGGGCCAGCACCAGCGCCTCGCCGGTCGCGTGGTCCGCCTCCGCCAGCGCCGGGCCGTACGGACCGGCCTCCAGGTCCACGAAAGCCTCGTCCAGGCTCAGCGGCTGCACCAGCGGCGACAGCTCCCGCAGCAGGCCCATCACGATCTCGCTGTTCTGCCGGTACGCCTCGAACCGGCCCGTCAGGAACGCCGCGTTGGGGCACAGCCGCCGCGCCTGCGCCATCGGCATCGCCGAGTGCACCCCGAACCGGCGCGCCTCGTACGAGGCCGTCGAGACCACCCCGCGCCCGCCGAGCCCGCCCACGATCACCGGCTTCCCGCGCAGGCTCGGCTTGGACGCCTGCTCCACCGCCGCGAAGAAGGCGTCCATGTCGAGGTGGATGATGCTCGGCAGGGAACGCACCCGGCGATCATCGCTCACGGGTACGACAACACCTCCGAACCGGGCCGGGCTACCGGCCCGCGGCCTCCGCCAGCGCCTTCGGGATGCCGTCCTCCTTCGGCCCGAGGAACTCCGGGTCCGGCCGCAGCAGCGCGTTCACCGCCGCCTTCCCCGCCCCGGCCACCTCGCGCAGCCCGCCGTACAGCCAGGTCTCGTCGTGCCACTCCGGCACCCCGACGGCGTACGAGCGGATGCCCGCCGCCTCGCACAGCGCCAGCGCCCGCCGGACGTGGAAGTCCTGGCTCACCAGCACCGCCCGGTCCACCCCGAAGATCCGGTGCGCCCGGGTGCAGGAGTTCCAGGTGTCGAAGCCCGCGTAGTCCCGCACCACCCGCGACCCGGGCACCCCGTGCTCCGTCAGGTAGCGGTACATCGCGTCCGGCTCGTCGTACTCGACCCGCCCGTTGTCCCCCGTCACCAGGATCGCCTGCACCTTCCCCGCCCGGTACAGGTCCAGCGCGGCCACCAGCCGGTGCTCCAGGTACGGCGACGGCCGCCCCTGGTCCAGCCCGGCGCCGAAGACCACCGCGACCGGCGCGGACGGCGCGCTCTCCACCGTGCCCACCCGGTCCCCCGCCGCGAACCACAGCCAGGCGCTGGGCGCCAGCGCCAGCGAGCACAGCACCGTCACCAGCTGGAACAGCCTGCGCTGCGCCCGCCGCTCGCGCAGCCGTACCCGTATCAGCCCGGCCCTGCGCCGCAGCAGGTCCAGCATCCCGGTGCCGCCCCTCACACGCCCTCCCTCGATCGCCTCACCGGACGAACGACGAGGCCGCGGGCCCGGACGGTTCCCCGTCCGGGCCCGCGGCCTCGTGTGACGCGTCCTCAGACCGCCCGGTTGCGGCGCTGCGCGAGCTCGTCGCCCGGGTCCTGGCCCACCAGCGTCTCGCCGGTGTCCGTCCGCTCGGCGTGCAACCGCCCGAGGGTCCGCTCCAGTTCCTGCCAGACGGCCCCGACCGCGATGCCGAACACCCCCTGACCGCTCTTCAGCAGGTCGACCACCTGCTGGGGCGTGGTGCACTCGTACACCGTCGCGCCGTCGCACATCAGCGTCAGCCCGGCCAGGTCGCCCTGCTCCGCCGCCTGGAGGTGGGCGACGGCCACCCGGATGTTCTGCAGCGAGACCCCGGCGTCCAGCAGCCGCTTGACGATCTTCAGCAGCAGGACGTCACGGAAGCTGTAGAGCCGCTGGCTGGTCGCCGGGTACGCCGTCCGCACGCTCGGCTCCAGCAGCCCCGTGCGGGCCCAGTAGTCCAGTTGGCGGTACGTGATGCCGGCCGCCGCACAGGCCGTCGGCCCCCGGAAACCGATCAGTTCGGAGGTCGGTGCGAGTCGTTCGATCGCCGGCTGGCCCGGCTGCACGGCGGGGAACCTGCCCACCCTGGGCATGTCGGCCACGGTGCGAGCGGTGCGCGGCACGTGTACGGCGCACAGGCCTCCCACGGCCGCGTCATCGCCGGTGCTGGTCATGCCTACCTCCGTCCACTCGTGCTGCGGGCAACCCGACTGCGGGCATCGGCCACCCGGACAGCCACTCCTGACGACGGTAGGCAGTCCCCTATGACCCGTCAACGATCGCCACGCCGAGCCGGACAAACCACATCACTCAGGAGAGTGGTTTTTCGTGCCCCTAGTGTGGGTAGGTGGACGGCTTTTGGCAAAACCGGCGAGCGCGACCGCCGCCCGCCCCGTCCGCGCTACTGCGGACCACTGCCCCCGAAGTCCTCGGGCGACACCTGGTCGAGGAACTCGCGGAACTTCTCGACCTCGTCCTCCTGCTCGTCCGGGATCGCGATGCCCGCCTCGGCGAGCACCTCCTCGCTGCCGTAGATCGGCGTCCCGGTGCGCAGGGCCAGCGCTATGGCGTCGGACGGACGGGCACTGACCTCGACCCCGCCGGCGAAGACCAGCTCGGCGTAGAACACACCCTCGCGCAGGTCGGTGATCCGCACCTCGGTCAACTGCTGACCGAGTGCTTCGAGGACGTCCTTGAACAGGTCGTGCGTCAGCGGGCGCACCGGAGTCATGCCCTGCTGGGCGAAGGCGATCGCGGTCGCCTCGCCGGGGCCGATCCAGATCGGCAGGTAGCGGTCTCCCCCGACCTCCCGCAGCAGCACGATCGGCTGGCTGGACGGCATCTCCACCCGGACACCCACGACGTCGAGCTCATTCACACAGGCAACCCTATGGCTCCGACCCCGGATATGAAAGCGCAGGGCCGACGCCGCTGGTCAGCGCGGTGCCCCGTCGGCGCGACCGCTATCCCCGGCCGCGCAGACCGGCCTGGACCATTGCCGCGTGCAGCCGCACCGACAGCGTCGCCAGTTCCCTCGCGGTGGCCTCCGCGTGCGCCCTGGTCTGCGGGTTGCGGTGCCGGCGCAGGGGTGCCACCACCTGGTCGACCAGCGCGATCTCCCGGTCCGCCGCCGCCTTCATGGCCCTCAGGTGCCGCGGCTCCAGCCCGTACCGGCCGAGCTCCGCGACCAGCCGGGCCACCTGCAGCGCCTCGCCGTCGTACCCGCCGTCCGGCCCGGGCGCGACCAGCCCGTACGACTCCCACTCCGCCAGGTCGCCCTCCCCGGCCTCGGCGGCGGCCAGCAGCTCGGCCCGCCCGAGGCGGACCCCCGTGGCCGCGTCGGCCGAGGCGACGAGCTCCCGGTCCGCCTCCTCCATCGGCCCGGGCCGGGTGTCGGCCGCCGCCGGCAGCGCGGGCGGGGCCTCGCCCCGCTCGATCGCGTCCAGGTGCTCGCGGATGACCCGCAGCGGCAGGTAGTGGTCCCGCTGCATCCGCAGGACGTACGCCAGCCGCTCGACGTCGGACGGGCTGAACTTGCGGTACCCCGAGGGCGTGCGCTGGGGCTCGACCAGGCCCTCCGCCTCCAGGAAGCGGATCTTGGAGATGGTCACCTCGGGGAAGTCGTCGCGCAGGAAGGCCAGCACCGCGCCGATGCTCAGCAGTTCGTCACCGCCGCGCCGCCGCCCGCCCGGCCGTTCCGGACGGACCGGCTGCCTGGGACCCGCGACCACCCCGCGCCCGCCCCGGTCCGACTGCGGACCGGAGGACGACGCGGGGGCGGCCGCCCCGAGAGAAGAGGAGGGGGGATTCGTACTCACTCGGGCTCCTGCCGACGTTGGTTTCAGTACCCCCGGTTGTGGCCGGCGAAGAACACCAGCCGGTACTTGCCGATCTGCACCTCGTCGCCGTTGTTCAGCGGGACCTCGTCGATCCGCTCCCGGTTGACGTAGGTGCCGTTCAGGCTGCCCACGTCGGCCACGCTGAAGCCGCCCGGCGTGCGGCGGAACTCCACGTGGCGGCGCGACACGGTCACGTCGTCCAGGAAGATGTCGCCCTGCGGGTGGCGGCCCGCCGTGGTCACGTCCGAGTCCAGCAGGAAGCGGCTGCCCGAGTTCGGACCTCGCTGGACGATCAGCAGGGCCGAGCCCGGCGGCAGGGCGTCGATCGCCGACAGCACCTCGGCCGACAGGGCCGGCGTGGCGCCGGTGCCGGTCGTGGTGTTGGGGTCGTAGGACTCCAGGCCGGAGATCGAGATGGTCGAGGTGGTCTCCGCCGCCCCCTCCGGCAGCAGCCCGCCGCGCAGCGCGGTACCGCAGTTGGAACAGAAGCGGGCCGCGGCAGGGTTCTGGTTGCCGCACCTGGGGCACGGAGTGGGGCCAGCCATGTTCACAGCCTCCTGGCGCGGCACACCCGACGGGTTGTGCCCGGCGTACGGGTCCGGTGCAAACCCTCCACCAGAGGTTGAGGGTCCTGACGGGAAACCTATGCGCGGGTCGCCGGAGGGGTCAACCGACGCGCCGTAGCCCGCGGGATTCCCCGCGTACTGCGCGGCGGCCCCGTCGCGGAACATCGGCTGGCCGCCGTACGGCGCCGCCTCGGGGGCCGGGCGCATCCCCGGCACGGCGGGCTCGTCCTCCGGCCGGCGGTGCCGTGCGGTGGGCGCCTCGACGGCGGCCGCGTCACGACCCTTGTTGCGACCGAACAACTTCGAGAAGAAACTCACGGGCGAATCCCCTTGCGTGTGACAGACCCGCCCGCGGGGCAGGGTGAGAACCTCGGACAGGCTGTGGGACCGGCTGGGGCCGGAGCCTGCTGGAGTGGTACTCCGACTGTTGGTGCTGCGCTTGGTGCTCCGGTGCGTCCCTGCGCTCTCCCGAGCACCGGTACGGACCAGTCTCGCCCACGCGACGGCGGAACCCCGCACCGGGTGCCGCCCGCACGTGACGGGCCGTTCGACGGGCGCCGCGTCACTTCGTGGCCGGTTTGGCGTACTGCGGCGACTTCGGGTCCACCACGGCGTCCACGACCACCTTCTGCTGCTGGGTGATCGTCGCCCGCGCCTGGTTGTTCTCCAGCGTGCGGACGACCCCTCCCGGGATGTTCAGCGCGGGCGTCAGGTCCTGCGGGTTCCCGACGACGGTGAACCGGTAGGGCTGGGAGACCTTCTTCCCGTCGATCTGCACGCCTCCGCCCGACACGTCGGTGAAGTAGGTGCTGACCACCACGCGCACATCGTTGATCTGAATCGCCTCCGCCCCCGCCGCTCGAAGTTCCTGCAGGGTGTCCAGCAGCATATCCGCCTTCACCTGCCCTTGGGGATCATCGACAGTGAGTACGATGCCCGGACCAGTGGCTTTGACGGTGCCGGCGAGCACGCCCAACTCCGTCGCCTTCTTCCTGGTCTGCTCCTGGGCCTCCTTGGCCTGGTTCGAGCTGTTCTCCAGCTTCCCCAGGGACTGCTCCAACTCCGCCTTCTCCTGTTGGAGACGCTGCTGACGGCTGTCCAGTTCGTCGAGGATGCGGACCAGGTCCTCCTGACGGGCGCCGCGCAGCTGGCTGTGGTGGTCGTTGGTCGAGCGCACCTGGATCGCCAGGCCAAGGCCGAGCGAGAACAGCAGCAGCGCCACCACCAGCTGACCGCGCGACAGCCGCGGGGGCCACAGGGCCGCCTTCAGCCGCCGCCGACCGGCGAGCCGGTCCGCCGCGGGGTCGGCCTCCGCCTCCGGCTCGGGCTCCGCCGCGGGTGCTGCCTCGGGTGCCGCATCCGCCTCGGCCGTCGGCTCGGGCGTCGGCTCCTCCACCGGCTCCGCGGGCTCCTCGGTCTCAGGCTCAGCCTTGGCGTCAGACTTCTCCGCCGCCGCCCCGGGCTCCCCGGCGGGCTCCTCCGCCTCCTCGGCGGCGCCCTCCTCAGCCTGCTCCTCCGCCTGCTCCGCCGCCCCGGCGTCGGGCTCGGCCTCCGTCGACGGCTCGGCCACGGCGTCCTGCGCCGGCTCCTCCACCGCCTTCTCGGATGCCTCCGGCTCGGCGCCCCTCCCCTTCTTCTCCTCCGCCTCCACGCGGCCCGCCTCAGGCACGGAAGACATGGCGCCGGATCGCGGCCGCGTTGGAGAAGATGCGGATGCCGAGGACGACGACCACCCCGGTGGACAGCTGCGAGCCGACGCCCAGCTGGTCGCCGAGGAACACGATCAGGGCCGCGACCACCACGTTCGACAGGAACGAGACGATGAACACCTTGTCGTTGAAGATCCCGTCCAGCATCGCCCGGACACCGCCGAACACGGCGTCCAGCGCCGCCACCACCGCGATCGGCAGGTACGGCACGACGGCGTCCGGCACCTCGGGCTGGACGAAGAGTCCGACGACCACCCCGATCACGAGACCCAGTACGGCAATCACGGTCTAGCTGCTCCTGTCCCTGTGTGGGCTGTGGTGGTCTTCCCGGAGCCACCGGGCGTTCGGCGCCCACCGGTCGCACTCGCCGACGGTGAGACGGACGCACCGGGGCTCGGCGAGGTTCCGGGCGCCGCCGACTGCGTGTCGCTCGGGGCTGCCGAGGGGCTCGTCGTGGGCGTCGGCTCGGGCGTGACCGGCTGCGCCGTCCGCAGCGTCACGCCGACCGCCGCCGGCAGCGACAGGCTCTTCTGCACGGAGAGCGTCGACTTGATGCCGTACTTCTCCTGGAGGATCCGCAGGTACTGCCCCGCCATCCCGCTCTCGAAGGCGGGCATCACCTTCGGCCCGTCCCCGATCGCGAGGACGGTGTACGGCGGCACGAGCGGCCGGTTGTCCACGAGGACGGCCTCACCGGCGGCGCGGATCGCGGAGAGCGCGGTCAGCCGCTGGCCGTTGATCGAGACGGCCTCGACACCGGCGCCCCAGAGCCCGTTGACGACCAGCTGGATGTCGCGGTCGCGCAGCCGCCCGCTGTTGGAGAAGCCCTGCCCGGCCCGCGGGTCCACGTTCCCCCCGCCGCCGGTGCCCGGCGCGTCCTCCAGGACGAGCTTCAGCCCCGGGCCCTCCACCTCGCCCAGGCCCACCGATCCGGCCAGCGTCGCGGCGTCCCCGCTCCCCGAGGCGAGCGCCTGCTGCTGGGTGCTGTCGACCTTGCGCCGCAGGTCCTGGACCTGCTTCTGGAGGTGGTCCGCCGAGCCGTTGCTGTCGTTGATCCGGCTGATCAGCGCGTCGCGCTCCTTGGCCAGCGAGGGCTCCGCCTTGTGCGCGTTCACCGCGCCGACCGTGACGACCGTCCCCACCAGCGCCAACCCGGCGCCCAGTGTCAGCAGCCCCCGGGCCGTCCTGGGTATCCGGCCGTCCTGCCCGGCGCCCCGCGCGGCGGCCGCCTCCGCGTAGCCCTCGTCCAGGCTGTGGTCCATCACGTTGGTCAGCAGGGACATCGAGGCGTCCGGGCGGTTGTACCGTCCGTTCGGGGCACTCGGCGTCGGCGTCGCTGGCATGCCGACCATCGTCCCATGGCGGCGATCGGGCCCGTGCACGCCCCCTGAGCTGGGCACACGCCGGAAAGTGACGGACCATTCCGAATGAGGTGAAAACGGACAGCGGGGCGCGCGAACCGAGCCGCGCGCCCCGCCGGTCAGACCGTTCCGTCGGCCGTCGCCGGGATCACCGCCCCGCGCCGTCGACCACCGCCGCCCACTCGTCCAGCAGCGCCTCGGTGGCCTCGTCGTCCGGCCCCTCCGCCCACAGGTGGGTGACCGCCTCGGCCGGGTCCGGCAGCACCAGCGTCCAGCGCCCGTCCGCCTCGACCACCCGCACGCCGTCCGTCGTGTCCAGCTGACGGCTCCCCGCCGCCTCGACGACCGAGCGCATCACCATGCCCTTGGCCGCCCACGGCGTCGCGATGTCCCGCCGCCGGATGTGCGCCTGCGGGATGCGCGCGTCGATCTGGCTCAGCGTCAGCTGCGTGCGTGCCACCAGGCCCACCAGCCGTACGAACGCCGCGGCGCCGTCCAGGACCCCGCTGAACTCCGGGACGACGAAGCCGCCGCGCCCGTCCCCGCCGAACACCGTGCCCTCGGCGGAGGCCGCCTTCGCCAGGTCGTCCGGCGTCGTGGTCGTCCAGATCACCTGGGTGCCGTGGTACGCGGCGACCTGCTCGGCGATCCGCGTGGTCGTCACCGGCAGCGCCACCTGCCCGCTGCGCCGCTCGGCGGCGACCAGGTCCAGCAGCACCAGCAGCGCCCGGTCGTCGTCGATCACCCGGCCCAGCTCGTCCACGAACGCGACCCGCTCGCCGACCGGGTCGAACCGGACGCCGAAGGCCGCGCGCGAGGAGGCCACCAGCTCGCCCAGCCTGGCCAGCCCGGCCCGGCGCGTCTCCGCGTCCTCCGTCGGCCGCGCCTCGTCCAGCCCGCTGGAGACGGACAGCGCCTCCACCCCGAGCCGGCCGAGGATGCTCGGCAGAACGAGCCCGGCGCTGCCGTGCGCGGTGTCCACGACCACCTTGAGCCCGGCCTCGCGGACGCCGGTGGTGTCCACCGTCCGCAGCAGGTTCCCTGCGTAGGAGTCGAAGACGCTCGACGGGAAGGTCAGGTCGCCGATCTCCCCGGGGAAGGCCCGGCGGAACTCCTGGCGGGCATAGA
This sequence comes from Kitasatospora sp. NPDC101183, assembly GCF_044767945.1. Taxonomy (NCBI): domain Bacteria; kingdom Bacillati; phylum Actinomycetota; class Actinomycetes; order Kitasatosporales; family Streptomycetaceae; genus Kitasatospora; species Kitasatospora sp. NPDC101183. The sequence continues at coordinate 249,107 of NZ_JBIWOW010000013.1, forward strand.
CGCGGTCCAGCTTGCGCTGCCCGGCCTGAGAGAGGTCCGCGCCCCGCTCGTCGAAGAAGAGGATGTCCAGCGAGTCCGGCACGCCCGGGGTGGTCCGCAGGAAGATCCCGCCCGCGCTCCCGCGCGCCGTGTGCTGCCGGGCGACCGGCATCGGCACGTTCTCCAGGTCGCGGACGTCGATCGCCGAGGTCTGGAGGGCCGAGATCATCGCCCGTTTGAGTGCACGCGCACCACGCGAGTGGTCACGCGCAATGGTGACGGTGGCCCCCTTCTTCAAGGTCGTGGCGTACGCGCCCGCCAGCCGTACGGCCAGCTCGGGGGTGATCTCGACGTTCAGGATGCCCGAGACGCCACGGACGCCGAAGAGGTGCTCCTGGCCCCGGGACTCCCAGATCACCGAGGTGTTCACCACGGCGCCGGCCTCGATCGTCTTGAACGGGTAGACCCGGACGTTGGCCCCGATGATCGACTCCTCGCCGACCAGGCACTCGTCCCCGATCACCGCGCCGTCCTCGATCCGCGCGGCCCGCATCACGTCGGTGTTCTTGCCGACCACGCACCCGCGCAGGTTGCTCTGCGGCCCGACGTAGACGTTGTCGTGCACCACCGCCCGGTGCAGGAAGGCCCCGCGCTTGACGACCACGTTGCTGCCCAGGACCGTGTGCTCGCGGATCTCGACCCCGGCCTCGACCTTGGCGTAGTCCCCGATGTACAGCGGCCCGCGCAACACCGCCTCCGGGTCCACCTCCGCGCCCTCGGCCACCCAGACGCCCGGCGAGATCTCGAACCCGTCGAGCTCGACCTCGACCTTGCCCTCCAGGACGTCCGCCTGGGCCTTGCCGTAGCTCTCGTGGGTGCCCACGTCCTCCCAGTAGCCCTCGGCGACGTACCCGTAGACGCCCTTGCCCTCCTTCAACAGCTGGGGGAAGACGTCGCTCGACCAGTCGACGGACTCGCCGGCCGCGACGTAGTCGAAGACCTCGGGCTCCATCACGTAGATGCCGGTGTTCACCGTGTCGGAGAAGACCTGCCCCCAGGTCGGCTTCTCGAGGAAGCGCTCGACCCTCCCCTCGTCGTCGGTGATCGTGATGCCGAACTCCAGCGGATTCGGCACCCGGGTCAGACAGACGGTGACCAGTGCGTTCTTACTGCGGTGAAAGTCGATCAGTTCAGTGAGATTGAAGTCCGTCAGAGCGTCACCGGAGATCACCAGAAAGGAATCGTCCTTCAACGCGTCCTCGGCGTTCTTGACACTCCCCGCAGTGCCGAGTGGCGTCTCCTCGTGGGCGTACGTGAGATGCATGCCCAGTTCCTCGCCGTCACCGAAGTAGTTCTTGACCAGTGACGCCAGGAACTGGACGGTGACGACGGTGTCGGAGAGGCCGTGCCGCTTCAGCAGCCGAAGCACGTGCTCCATGATCGGCATATTCGCGACCGGAAGCAGCGGCTTCGGCATGCTGGAGGTCATCGGGCGGAGTCGGGTTCCCTCGCCCCCTGCCATTACAACGGCTTTCATTACGGGTGAGTCCTCCTTCGCGGTGGTGGACCTTCAGGTCCATCAAACCGTTCCAGAGGGTTCTCTACCCGAAAGGTATCGTCCGACGCACCGACCCGGCGTGGGACTTCTCTCAGATCACGTCTCAGCCAGTGGACGCGGTACCCGCCGTGGACGACCGGACGATCTGCCGCGCCTGAACCGCGTAAAGAATGGCAGCCCACCAGTACAGAACGGTCCCCCACCAGATGAACGCCCAGCTCACGACCTCTGCCGGCCGCGCGATCCAGCTGTCCAACTGACCGAGCAGGAGAAGCGGAAACGCGTACATCAGATTGAAGGTCGCGGCCTTACCGAGGAAACTCACCTGGAGCGGTCCGTAACCGTGCCGGTTGAGAATCGGTAGGAGAACGCTGATGAACAGGTCGCGCGCCACCAGAATGGCCGTCACCCACCAGGGCAGAATCCCGCGCCAGGTCAGCCCGACGAGCGTGGAGAAAATGTAGAGCCGGTCCGCCAGCGGATCGAGCAGCTGCCCCACCCGGCTGATCTGCCCCCACCGCCGCGCGAGCTTTCCGTCCAGATAGTCGCTGATGCCGCTCAGCATCAGGATCAACAGGGCCCAACCGTCGTTCTTCGGGCCGTCGAAGACCGGCCAGAGAATGAGCCAGAGAAAGATCGGAACGCCGACCAGCCGGCCCATGCTGAGCAGGTTGGGGATGGTGAGGACGCGATCGGTCTGGACCCGCGTCTCCTGGACCTCCACCCGGGGGCCTCCTGAACCGTGTGACGACAATGCACGTTGACCATACAACAGAGAAGCCCCCGTCCGGTTCACCCGGCGGGGGCTTCTCTAGAAGAATTGTTCGGCGGCGTCCTACTCTCCCACAGGGTCCCCCCTGCAGTACCATCGGCGCTATGAGGCTTAGCTTCCGGGTTCGGAATGTAAC